>NZ_JBHXJK010000171.1:0-15247 GCF_042723255.1 Amycolatopsis thailandensis | reverse complement strand
ACGCCCGGGTCAGGAGGCGCGGGCGAGTGAGCGGGTGCGCCGCGCACGGCCGTCCCGCCACTGCTCCCGACGCCTGTTGCTCTACACACGCGTTGCGAAAGCCACTTTCGCAACGCGTCTCGCCGCCGGATGGCACCGGGTCCCGCGGGTCGTGAGTGGCGATTCGGGTTCTGGCGGACTCGTGTTTGCCTACCCACTGGTGTGATTGGCGGTCGAGTGAAGCCGGTGCTGGGGCCGGTGCGGTCGACGGGGGAAGATTCCGGCCGTTGAACGTCCGGAATCTTCCCCCGTCATCTCGACTGCCACCGGGTCGCGCCCGGCACGACCTTGATCAACGGAAGATCCGGGACACTCAACGTCCCCGATCCTCCGTTGTTCAAGGTCCAAGACCGGGCAGCCGCGGAACTATCACTCTCGCCCAGTCAGGCGTGGGTAGGTGAATACCGGTCCGCTCTGGCTCAAGACCCCGTGAGGCCGGTGAGGATCGCGTCCACGCCGAACAAGAACGCTTCCCCCGACTCCCGCTCCCGCGCGGGCTCGTCGTCGACGATCCGGGCACGGACGAGTTCGGCCCGGTTCTGTTCTTCCGCGACGAAGCCGAGTACATAGTGGACGATCGTGCGAGCGGCCCATTCGGCCTGGCGGGCACCGAACCTTTCGGCGAACAGCCGGTTCAACGCCCGCGTCGGAGCCAGGACGTCGGGCCGGTACGCCTGCACGAACGACACGACCTCGGCGCCGTCGCGGACGCGCAGTAGTGCCGTGCGCAGGTCTTGCGCGGCGCCGCGGGGATCGGCGGGTGACGCCGGGAAGTCGGCGAGGACGCGCGCGGCGACCACGGCGAGCAGTTCCTGTTTGTTGGCGACGTGGTAGTACAGCGCGCCCGGTTGCACGCCGAGGTCCAGGGCCAGCCGCCGCATGGACAGGCTGCTCAGCCCTCGCTCGCGGAGCAGCTCGTACGCGCCGTCGACGATCTGCGCTCGCGTCACCTTCACCAGCCCATTGTGCCCGCCCGCCGTGCCCGGCCTTGCGCGGCCCCGGGAGGTCCGCCTAGGATTTGAAAGGTGTTCAAAACAGTGGATGACCTGGCCTCGCGCCAGCTGGCAGGCGGTGTCCTCGATCGGGAAGACGCCCGCGCGGTCCTGAATACGCCGGACGACGAGGTGTTCGGCCTGGTCGTCGCGGCCGGGCGGCTGCGGCGCGCGTACTTCGGGGACCGGGTCAAGGTCAACTACCTGGTGAACCTCAAGTCGGGGCTGTGCCCGGAGGACTGCACGTACTGCTCGCAGCGGCTCGGCTCGTCGGCGCAGATCCTCAAGTACTCCTGGCTTTCGGCCGAGGAGACGGTCAAACAGGCGACCGCGGGGATCGAGGGCGGCGCGTCCCGGGTCTGCCTGGTCGCGAGCGGGCGCGGGCCGAGCGATCGCGACGTGGACCGGGTCGCGGGTGTCGTCGAAGCCGTCAAATCCGCCCACTCCGGCGTGGAAGTCTGTGCCTGCTTGGGAATCTTGAAGAACGGCCAGGCCGAACGACTTCGCGACGCCGGTGTCGACGCCTACAACCACAACCTCAACACGAGCGAGTCCCGGTACTCGGAGATCTGCTCGACGCACGACTACGAAGACCGGGTCGCCACCGTCGAGAAGGCCAAGGACGCGGGGCTTTCCCCTTGCTCCGGGCTGATCGTGGGCATGGGGGAGAGCGACGACGAGCTCATCGACGCCATCTTCGCTCTGCGGGATCTGGACAGTGACTCGATTCCCGTCAACTTCCTGATGCCCTTCGAAGGCACACCACTGGAAGGCACCTGGGAACTGACGCCGTTGCGCTCGCTGCGGATCCTCGCTCTGGCACGGTTCGCCTGCCCGGACAAGGAGATCCGGATGGCGGGTGGCCGCGAAATGCATCTGCGCTCGTTGCAGCCGCTCGCGTTGCAGGTGGCCAATTCGCTGTTCCTCGGGGACTATCTCACCAGCGAGGGACAGGCCGCGAAGGCCGACCTCGACATGATCGCGGATGCCGGGTTCAAGGTCCTCGGCGCCGACGAGAGTCCACATCGGACGGATGTCCCGGTCCGCGCGCGTGGCGCCGGTACGGCCGTCGCGCCCAACGCATGAACGCTCTGCTGGAGTGGATGGCGGGCGTCGACGCGGACCGGCGGCGGGCCGGTCTGGTGCGCCGGACCGACTCCCGGCGAAATCCGGGATTCCGGGGCGGGCTGGTGGATCTGGCCTCGAACGACTACCTCGGGCTCGGGGCCGACCCCCGTGTCCGCGCGGCCGCGACACGGGCCATCGAGACCTACGGCGCCGGCGCGGGCGCGTCGCGGGTCGTGACCGGAACGACGGCGGGTCACGACGAGCTGGAGCGGGAGCTGGCCCGCCTCACCGGGCAGCCGTCCTGCCTGGCGTTTTCCAGTGGCTACGCGGCCAACATCGGCCTGCTCACCGCTTTGGGCTCGCCGGACACGCTGATCGTTTCCGACGAACACGTGCACGCGTCGCTGATCGACGGTGCCCGGCTGTCGCGGTCACCCGTGCGGATCTGCCCGCACAACGACGTCGTCGCGCTCGAAGCACTGCTCCGGGATCGTGAGCAGACCCGGGCGGTGGTCGTCGTCGAGTCGATCTACTCCGTGCTCGGGGACGCCGCCGATCTGGCGCGCGTCGCGGCGCTTTGTGCCACCTACGACGCCCTTCTGGTCGTGGACGAGGCGCACGGGATCGGGGTGGCGGGCCGCGGAAGAGGCGCGGTCCACGCCGCCGGTCTCGCCGATTCACCCCACGTCGTCGTGACGGCGACCCTGTCCAAGGCGCTCGGCACCCAAGGTGGCGCCGTCCTCGGACCGGCGCTGGTGCGTGAGCATCTGGTCAACACCGCCCGCACGTTCATCTTCGACACCGGCCTCGCTCCTGCCTCGGCCGCGGGCGCCGCCGAGGCCTGCCGGATCATCGAGGCGGAGCCGCACCGAGCCGGCGAACTGCACCGGATAGCGGCCCTGATCGCCGACGCCGCGGGGGTTCCGCACGCGCCCGGCGCGGTCCAGTCGATTCCCGCGGACTCGGCCGATCAGGCGGTGGCCGCCGCCGACACGCTGTTCGGCGAAGGCATCGTGGTCGGCTGTTTCCGCCCGCCGAGTGTCCCCGACGGCGTCTCCCGGCTGAGGCTTGTCGCCCGGGCGGGTGTCGATCCCGGACAGGCCGAGCGGGCCGCGCGGCTGGCGGCACGCTTGTCCCGCGCGGAAGCCCGTGTCGGGTGATCCCGGAGCGTCAACGCAGCTGGTCGCGACGGCGGGTCAGGTAGGCGGTCTCGGCGGTGTTGCCCGTCAGCGCGATCGCCTTGTCGTAGGCCGCTCGCGACTCGGCGCTGCGGCCCAGCCGCCGCAGCAGATCGGCGCGGGTGACGTGGAACGGGTGATAGCCGGCCAGCCTGTCGTCGAGGCGGTCGACCGCCGCCAGCGCCACCTCCGGGCCGTCGAGTTCGGCGACCGCGATGGCCCGGTTGAGGGCGACGATCGGCGAGGGATCGACGCGGACGAGCTGGTCGTAGAGCGCGAGGATCTGTGCCCAGTCGGTGTCGCGGATGTCGCGGGCGGAGGTGTGCACGGCGTTGATCGCGGCGAGGATCTGGTAGCGGCCCGGAGCCACTCCGGTGGCGAGGCGCTCGCGCACCAGCCGATGCCCCTCGGCGATCAGATCCGCGTCCCAGGCGCCTCGGTCCTGCTCGTCGAGGGCGACCAGTTCGCCGTTCGCCGAGATCCGGGCGGTGCGGCGGGCCTCGGTGAGGAGCATCAGCGCCAGCAGCCCGGCCACCTCGCCGTCTTCCGGCAGGAGGGCGCGGATCAGGCGGGTGAGCCGGATCGCTTCGGCGGTCAGGTCGTGACGCAGCGGGTCGGTGTCGGCTCCGGTGGCCAGGTAGCCCTCGTTGAACACGAGGAACAGCGCGGCGAGCACCCCGGAGACGCGGGACGGGAGATCCTCGGCGGACGGCACGCGATAAGGGATGCGAGCCGCCTTGATCTTGGCCTTCGCGCGGGTGATCCGCTGCCCCATGGCACTTTCGGCCACCAGGAAGGCGCGGGCGATCTCGGGCACGGTCAGCCCGCCGACCATGCGCAGGGTCAACGCCACCCGGGTCTCCAGCGCCAGCGCGGGGTGGCAGCAGGTGAAGATCAGCCGGAGCCGGTCGTCGTCGATGACGCCGAGCGGCTCGGGCGGGTCGTCGTCGTACGCCATCCGAGCCTCCTTCTGCTTGTCGTCACGCTTGTTCTCCCGCCGGATCCGGTCGATGGCCTTGCGGTTGGCGGTGGTGGTCAGCCAGGCGCCGGGTCCGGGCGGCACGCCGTCGGACGGCCACCGCTCGACGGCGGTCGCGAAGGCTTCGGCCGCCGCTTCCTCGGCGATGTCGAGATCGCCGAAACGCCTGGTCAGGGTGGCGACCACGCGGGCCCACTCGTCGCGGTGGGCCCGCGTGATCGCCTCCTCCACGCCGGTCACAGGAATGGCCGCACCTCGATCTTCCGATCGCAGACCTTCGACGCCTCGGTGGCGAGCTTGAGCGCCACGTCCAGATCGGGGGCCTCCCAGACCCACACGCCGGCGAGGTACTCCTTCGATTCCACGAACGGCCCGTCGCTGAACACCGGTTGTTCGCCCCGGTTGTCGATGACCGTGGCCGAGCCGGTGTCCGCGAGCCCGCCCGCGAAAACCCAGTGGCCCTCGGCCATCAGCCGTTCGTTGAACTCGCTGATGGCGGGCTGCCGGTCGGTGCTGCCGGGATTGCTCTTGTCGTCGATCACGGAAACCAGGTATTTCATCTGAGGATCATCTCCCGGGGTGTCAAGGACTTCACCTCTGCTACGAACGCCACCCCGCCGATCCGACACCGGCTCCCGGATTTCTTCCGAGAAGTTTCCGGACCCCGGATCACCGCGCCGCTCGCACGGCCGCGCCGACGGCGGCCACATCGAGGTCCACGACGACTTCGTCGCTCTCCCAGCGGCCGCGTTCCGAGATCACGAGGCCGATCAGGGCCAGCTCCCCGGCCTGGTCCCGCAAAGCCGCCGCCGCGGCCCGCGCCAAGGTCTTGGGCAGGCGCACCGTGATCGGGGCGAGCTGGGCGTCAAGGCACGCCCCGATCGCCGCCAGCACCTTCGAATCTTCCTGATACCTGGCGTACTGCCCTTGCTCGTTCACGAGAGGCGAGGGTAATCACGGCCTCTCGCGCTGTCATCGCCTTTGATGGCGCGGCTGTGACGAGGGCGACAGATATACCCCCTAGGGGTACTTGTGCTCGCGCGGTCATCGGCCTAACTTCATCTCCGTCAGATACCCCCTAGGGGTATCAACTCCTGAAAGGACGGTCGTCATGGCGGAGACAACCCCGGACCCACGACGGTGGTGGGCGCTGGGACTCATCGCACTGGCCCAGTTCATGGTCATCATGGACACCTCGATCATCGGCGTCGCCCTGCCCGCGATGCAGCGCGATCTCGGGTTCTCCCCGGGAGACCTGTCGTGGGTGTTCAACGCCTACGTCGTCGCGCTCGCCGGGCTGCTGCTGCTCGGCGGACGTCTCTCGGATCTGTTCGGCGCGCGGAAGATGTTCACCGCCGGATGGGTGGTCACCCTCGGCGGTTCCGTGGTCGCCGCGGTCGCGGGCACCGCGTGGGTCGAACTGCTCGGCCGGGTCCTGCAAGGCGCGGGCGCGGCGTTGATCGCGCCGTCCGCGCTGACCCTGCTGATGATGCTGTTCGGCGCGCGTCCCCGTGAGCTGACCAAGGCGCTCGCGCTCTACGGAGCGGCCGCTCCCGCCGGTGGCACCGCCGGGGTGTTCCTCGGCGGCGTGATCACCGAATGGCTGTCGTGGCCGTGGATCTTCTGGCTCTACGTCCCGATCTCGCTCGTCGCGGTCCTCGCCACCGGCAAGCTGATGCCGCCCGCGCCCGTCCGGCGTGGCTCGGTCGACCTCGCCGGCGCCGTCGCGGTGACCGCGGGTCTCGGCCTGACCGTGTTCGGCGTCGTCCGCGCCCCGGAAGCGGGCTGGGGCTCGGCGGGCACCTGGGCCGCGCTGGTGGGCGGTGCCGCGTTGCTCGCGGTGTTCGTGGCGATCCAGCGGAAGCGCGAGATCCCGTTGGTGCGGCTGGGGATCTTCCGGACGCCGAACCTCGGCGGCGCGAACCTCGCCCAGTTCCTGCTCGGCGCCGCGTGGATCCCGATGTGGTACTTCCTCAACCTGTACCTGCAGCAGGTCCTGGGTTACGGGGCCTTCGCGAGCGGGGCGGCGCTGCTGCCGATGACCGTGCTGATCGTCGTGCTGATGGTCGCCGTCGCGCCGCGCCTGATCGGCCGGTTCGGTCCGAAGAAGATGATCATCGGCGGCCTGTGGGCGCTCGCCGCGGGGCTGGTGTGGCTGTCGTTCGTCAGCCCGACCGGCAACTTCCTCGTCGACGTCCTGCCCGCTTCGCTGGTCGCCGCGCTCGGTCAGGCGCTCGCGTTCATCCCGTCGCTCGGCACCGCGATCTCGAGCGCGAAACCGGAGGAAGGCGGGCTCGCGTCGGGGATCGTGAACACCTCGTACCAGATCGGTTCCGCCCTCGGGCTCGCCGCGATGACCGCTGTCGGGGTCTCGTCCGGCGCGGGACGGATCGGCGACCCGGTCGCGTTGACCGGCGGGTATTCGGCCGCGTTCCTCGGGGCCGCGGGGATCGCGATCGCCGGTGGCTTCCTGGCCATGGCCACCCTGCGTGTCCCGAAGGCCGAGCCGGCCATGTCGCGATGACCGGCTGTACGACCGCGTGGAGGGCGAGACCGCCCTCCACGCGGCGTTTCAGTGTTCGCGGTAGCCGAGGCCCGCCGAAACCTGTTGCGCCGCACGGCCGACGACGCGGTTCAGACCGCGCATCCGGGCGGCGGGCATGTACGGCCGGGTCGCCGAAACACTGATGGCCCCGGCGATCGCGCCGGTGGCGTCCCGGATCGGGGCCGCGACACAGCGGATCCCCGGTTCGTTGTCCTCCAGGTCCATCGCCACCCCGGCCTCCGCGTATTCGCGCATGCGCCCCAGGAACGCGTCGAGGTCCTCCGGGTGCACCCGGCCCGGCTCCACCGGCGTCTCGGCCAGGTACAGCTCCCGCCACTCCGGCGCGGAGTCCAGCAGCAGCGCCATCCCGACACCGGTGCGGGTCAACGGCATCCGGTGCCCGATCCGGGAGCGCATCTCCGCGCCCCGCGAGCCCGGCAGTTTGTCCAGGTACAGCACCGAGCCCCCGTCGCGGACGGCCAGGTGCACCGTGTCGCGCAGCTGCTCGGCCAGCTCCTCCAGCACCGGCCGGGCGACCACCGGCAGCGGACTGCCGTGCAACGCCTGGAAACCCAGTTCGATCAGCGTGGGGCCGAGCGTGTAGCCGTCCCGTCCGCTGCGCAGATACCCCTCGCTCACCAGTAGCTGGACCAGCCGGTGCGCGGTGCTGCGACCCAGTCCGGTGCGCTCGACCAGGGAGCGGAGATCGGTCGCGCCGCTCGCGACCGCGCGGATCACCGCGAGGCCGCGGGCGAGGGTCTGGGTGCCGGGCGGCGCTGTCTCGGGCATGGCGCAATCCTACATATAGGGACGACGATCGCATTATCGGGAACGCGCCCGCACGATGTCGCTCGTGACGGACACCGAACCCGGCCTCATCGCGCTCGACTGGGGAACCTCAGGTCAGCGCGCCTGGCTGCTCGACACCGAAGGGGAGATCCTCGACGCCCGCCGGACCTCGCGCGGACTGCTCGCGATCACCGAAGGTGTCGATCCGGGCGACAGAGCGGCCGCGTACGAATCGGCCTTCCGGGAGATCCGTGGAGACTGGCCCGTTCTTCCGGCCATCGCGTCCGGGATGGTGGGGAGCGCGCAGGGCTGGGTCGATGCCGGGTATCGCACCGTCCCGGCGAGACTCGACTTCACCTCGCTCGTGCCCGTACCCCATCGCGACGGTGTGCTCCACGTCGTACCCGGACTGCGGATCCCGTCCGGGGAGAGCCCCGGCGACGTGATCCGCGGCGAGGAGACCCAGCTGATCGGCGTTCTCGAAGCGCTCGGCGACCCCGGCGGACCGGTCACGGTGGTGCTTCCCGGGACGCACAGCAAGTGGGTCCGCGTCGAGGACGGGATCGTGACGGATTTCGCCACCGCGATGACCGGCGAGCTTTACGGATTGCTGATCACGCACGGCATCCTTGCCCGCACGGCCGGCCGCGCGGTCCGCGACGACGCGGCCTTCTCACGAGGTTTGGCCGCGGGACGGCGTTCGCGAGGGCTCGCCACCGAGGCGTTCGGCGCCCGGCCGCTCGTACTCGACGGCGTCCTCGAACCCGCATCGCTGCCTGACTACCTCTCGGGCGTGCTCATCGCCGACGAGGTTTCGCAGCTGTTGCGCGAACCGGATTCCCCGCTGGTGCTGTGCGGCGACGGCGAACTCTGCCGCCGCTACGCCCAAGCCCTGGCCGAAAGTGGCGTGGGGGCCACCGTGCTTTCCGAAGAGATCGCAGCACGGGGCCTGTGGCGGATCGCGACGGCGGCCGGACTGCTCGAAGACCGTCTCGAAAGGACACTGAAGCCGTGACCGGATTGATCGCGATCCTGCGTGGAGTGACCCCGGCCGAGGTCGTCGGTGTCGGACGGGCGCTCGTCGACGCTGGCTTCCCCGCCATCGAAGTGCCGCTGAACTCGCCGGAGCCGTTCGAGAGCGTCCGTCTGCTCGCCGACGCGTTCGGGGAGTGGTGCGAGATCGGCGCGGGCACCGTGCTCACCACCGAAGACGTCGGGAGGGCGCGCGAAGCCGGGGCACGCGTGATCGTGGCGCCCAACAGCGACCCCGCGGTCATCTCCGCCGCCGTGGCCGAGGGAATGACGCCGTATCCGGGCGTGGCCACACCCACCGAAGCGTTCGCCGCGCTCGCCGCGGGGGCACGGCACCTCAAGCTGTTCCCCGCCGACGCCGTCGGGATCCGGGGAATGAAGGCGTGGCGCGCGGTGCTGCCGCGCGAGGTCGAACTGCTGCCGGTCGGCGGGGTCGACGAATCGAACCTGGCGGCCTGGGCCGCCGCCGGGGCGGCCGGAGCGGGACTGGGTTCGTGTCTCTACCGGCCGGGTGACAGCGCGGACGCGGTCGCCGTCCGGGCTCGCGCGCTTTCCGAGATCTGGCGACAGGAATAGGAAAAACCATGAAGATCACGTCAATGACGACATATCAGGTGCCGCCTCGCTGGTCGTTCCTGAAGATCGAAACCGACGCGGGCGTCACCGGCTGGGGCGAGCCGGTCCTGGAGGGCCGGGCCGCCTCGGTGGCCGCCACCGTGGACGAGCTTTCCGACTACCTGATCGGCAAGGATCCCGCGCAGATCGAGGATCTGTGGACGGTCCTCTACCGGGGCGGGTTCTACCGCGGCGGCGGAATCCACATGAGCGCGCTGGCCGGTATCGACCAGGCCCTGTGGGACATCAAGGGCAAGGCGCTCGGCGTGCCGGTCCACGAGCTGCTCGGCGGCCGGGTGCGTGACCGGATCAAGGTGTACTCGTGGATCGGCGGCGACCGTCCCGCCGAGACCGCCCGCGCCGCGCGCGAGGTGGTGGACCGCGGGTTCAGCGCGGTGAAGATGAACGGGACCGAGGAATTGTCCTATCTGGACACCTGGGACAAGGTCGATCGATGTGTGGCCAATGTGGACGCCGTCCGCCAGGCGGTGGGCACGGACGTCGGCATCGGGGTGGACTTCCACGGCCGCGTGCACAAGCCGATGGCGAAGGTCCTGCTGCGCGAACTGGAGCCGTACCGGCTGATGTTCGTCGAAGAACCGGTGCTGTCCGAACACGTCGACGGTTTCGCGGAAGTCCTGCGCAACTCTCCGATCCCGATCGCGCTCGGCGAGCGGCTGTTCTCACGGTGGGACTTCAAGGCGGTGCTGGCCTCGGGCGCCGTCGACATCATCCAGCCGGACCCGTCGCACTGCGGCGGCATCACCGAAGCGCGCAAGATCGCGCACATGGCCGAGGCCTACGACGTCGGCCTCGCCCTGCACTGCCCGCTCGGCCCGATCGCGCTGGCGGCCTGTCTGCAGATCGACGCGGGCTGCTACAACGCGACGATCCAGGAACAGAGTCTCGGCATCCACTACAACACGAGCAACGACCTGCTCGACTACGTGACGGATCCGGCGGTGTTCGCCTACGAAGACGGACAGGTCGCCATCCCCGGCGGGCCGGGTCTCGGCATCGAGATCGACGAAGAGTACGTCGCCGAACGCGCGGCGGAGGGACATCGCTGGCGGAATCCGGTGTGGCGGCACACCGACGGCTCGTTCGCCGAGTGGTGAGCGCCATGACCACTGCCGTCCAGACCACCGTGCGCCCCACCAGGTTCCGGGTGCTCATCGCGGTGATGCTGTTCATCACCGTCGTCATCAACTACCTGGACCGCTCGAACCTGTCGATCGCGATGCCCGCGATCGCCGGCGAACTCGATCTGTCCAAAGCGGAACAGGGCTTGCTCCTGTCGGCCTTCGGCTGGACCTACGCCGCGTTGCAGCTGCCCGGCGGCTGGCTCGTCGACAAGATCCCGCCGCGGCTGCTTTACCCGGCCTGCCTGATCCTGTGGTCACTCGCGACGTTCTTCATGGGCGTGATCGGCGGATTCGTGGCGCTGATCGCGCTGCGGCTGATGGTCGGCGTCTTCGAGGCACCCGCCTATCCGATCAACAGCAAGATCGCGACCGTCTGGTTCCCGGAACGCGAACGCGCCACCGCGATCGGCTTCTACACCTCGGGCCAGTTCATCGGACTCGCCCTGCTGACGCCCGTGCTTTCCTGGTTGCAGGCGATGCTTTCGTGGCACTGGGTGTTCATCGCGACCGGTCTCGTCGGCATCCTCTGGGCGGTGCTCTGGTACGCGAAGTATCGCGAGCCGCGCGAGTCACGCGCCAACGAGGCCGAAGTGGAGCTGATCCGCTCCGGCGGCGGCCTGGTCGACCTGGCACGTGAGCGGC
Organism: Amycolatopsis thailandensis; assembly: GCF_042723255.1. Classification (NCBI taxonomy): domain Bacteria; kingdom Bacillati; phylum Actinomycetota; class Actinomycetes; order Pseudonocardiales; family Pseudonocardiaceae; genus Amycolatopsis; species Amycolatopsis thailandensis. The sequence goes on along the minus strand of NZ_JBHXJK010000171.1, from coordinate 4,223 downwards.
AGGAGCGGGCGCGGATCACCAAGGCGGACCTGGCGACCGTGCTGGGCAGCCGGAAGCTGTGGGGCATCTACTTCGGCCAGTTCTGCCTGACTTCGACGCTCTGGTTCTTCCTCACCTGGTTCCCGACGTATCTCGTCGAGTACCGGGAAATGGACTACATCAAGTCCGGCTTCCTGGCGTCGCTGCCGTTCATCGCCGCGCTGGTCGGTGTCCTGGCTTCCGGTGTCCTGTCGGACTTCCTGGTCCGGCGCGGCGTTTCGCTCGGCGCGGCCCGCAAGGGCCCGATCATCGCCGGGCTGTTGCTGAGCACGGTGATGGTGGGGGCCGGGTTCACCGACTCGACGGCGTTGGTCATCGTGATCCTGTCGGTGGCCTTCTTCGGGAACGGTCTCGCGTCGATCACCTGGTCGCTGGTGTCCGCGCTGGCGCCGCGACGCCTGCTCGGGCTGACCGGCGGGATGTTCAACTTCATCGGGAACCTGTCGTCGATCGCCACCCCGATCGTCATCGGCCTGATCGTCACCGACGACAGCTTCGCGCCCGGCTTCGCCTACATGACCGTGATCACGGTCGCCGGGATCCTTTCCTACGTCTTCCTCGTCGGCAAGGTCGAACGCGTCGCCGAGCGGTCCGGCGAGGCCGTGAGTGGCAAGGCGAAGCCGGCAGGGCGGGCGGGATAGGCGATCTCGCGTGATCAGAGCCGGATCTCGCGTGATCAGGGCCGGATCTCGCGTGATCAGGGCCGGATCTCGCGTGATCAGGGCCGGATCTCGCGTGATCAGACGGCGCACCAACGAGCTCGCCGTCTGATCACGCGAGTCACGCCTTTGGCCCGGCCGCGAAACCCGGGCGAACGCGTCGACGACCCCAGTTCAGTCCTTGGAGAGGAAGAAATACGCGTAGCGTTCGTCGAGGTCGTTCCGCGGCACCAGCCGGACCGCGCGCGGAGTGAGGCCGCAGCGCTCGGCGAGCTCCCAGAAGCCGTGGATCGGATAGGTCGTCATGCTCGCCAGGCCGCGCCGGTACGAGCGTCGCCGGGGTTTGGTGCGCCAGTCGCCGGTGGCGTATTTGATCTGGATCAGGGCGAGGCCGCCGGGGGCGAGGAGGTCGTGGGCGATGCGCAGCAGGCGTTCGCCGTATTCCGGTGAGGGGATCAGTTCGAAAACGTAGAAGGACAGGAACACATCGCAGACGCCGTCGATGTCCCCGAGCGCGGACTCCGGGGTGGTGACCTCGATGGCCACCGGCAGAAATGCCGTGTCGCAGACGCTCGCGATCTGCCGGTCGCATTCTTCGAGCGAGTCACGGGAGATGTCGACGCCGATGAACTCTTTGGCACGCGGTGCGAAACGCACCGCGTTGGCGCCGCCACCGCAGCCCCACTCGATCACCCGGTCCCAGGCCCGGGAGAACCCCGCCAGCCGTGCCCCGTCCTCGAACAGGGCGAGGTGGTCCGCACCGATCCGGTCCCACAGGTCGGTGTCGCGGAAAGCGGGGGAGTCGCGCCAATGCGAGTCGGCGGCCCACCGGGATCCGCTCGGCCGCAGCCAGTAGTCCTGTGCGTCGGCGGCGATCGTCGAGTCGGGTTGCCGGAGGCCCATGGTCGCCAAGGCACGTTGCAGGAGGTCTTCCGCGGTGACGGCGAGGCGTTTGCCGTGGCTGACGGCGACCTCCCAAGGTCTTTTCATCGTGCCGGTGGAGCCGAGTCCTTCTGACATGGAAAGCCTTTCGCTGAAGGGACGTTGACGCGGATGCGGACCGAAGTTCCGCGCGGTGCGGTGGTTCGTCACACTTCTCTGGCGCATCGGGCTGGCGGGCCGAGTCGAATCCCGTGCCACACAACCATCTTACGGGTTCTCGCGGGTGAGTGATTTCGCGAATACCTGTCTTGGAACGCTTTCTGTTGGGCAGTAACTGCGGGCCGGGCTCACATTCCGCGGAGCTGCTTCGTCGGTAGGGCAGAAACACCTACAACGACAAGGAGATCGCGATGGACGCCCGGCTCGACTACTTCGGAAACCCGGTCGGCGGAAAGTTCATGAAGACCATCATCTCGGCCGGGAGGGCGCTGGCGGGCTCGTCTTTGCCGGTCATTGTCCAGGAACTGGTGCGGATGCGCGCGAGCCAGATCAACGGGTGCGCGGTGTGCCTGGACATCCACACCAAGGAAGCCGCCGCCGCGGGCGAATCGGCCGTGCGGATCAACCTGGTCGCGGCGTGGCGGGAGGCGACGGTCTTCACCGAGGCCGAGCGTGCCGCGCTGGAGCTGACCGAGCAGGCCTGCCGGATGGCCGACGGCGGCGAGGTCACCGACGAGGCGTGGGCGAACGCCGCCCGGCATTTCGACGAGGACCAGCTCGCCGCGCTGGTGGCGGTGATCTCGCTGATCAACGCCTTCAACCGGGTGAACGCCATCGTCCGGAACCCGGCGGGCGACTACCAGGCCGGGCAGTTCGCCTGACCAAGCCGACGGGCCGGGCTCCGTGTCGACTGACGCGGGGCCCGGCCCCCCGCTCCGACAACTTCGGGAGAAAGCCATGACCACCACCGAAAAAGAACGCAACCTGGCGGCGTTCAGCCGTTTTCACGACGCGACCAACACCGGCAGTCTCCGGCTCGTCGAGAGGACGATCGACGAGGTCGTCGACCCGGATCTGGTGTTCCACACGCCGGTTCCGATGGACGCGACCGGGGCACGGGCACTGAAACAAGTGTGGACGGTGCTGCTTCGCGCGTTTCCTGACCTTCGGGTCGAAGCCGAAGACGTGCTCGCGGACGGCGACAAAGTCGTCTGCCGGAACACCGTCACCGGTACCCACCAGGGAGAGTTCAGGGGGCTCCCGGCGACGGGGAAGACCGTTTCCTACCGCGAGATCTTCATTTTCCGGTTCGCCGGAGGGCGGATCGCCGAGATCTGGGGTGTCGTCGACGTCTTCACCCAGTTGCGGCAACTCGGAGCCCTCGCGGCTTAGCGGGTCACGTCCGTCCAGGGCCGGAGTTTCTCCGGGTTCCGCACGCCCCAGATGTGCCGGATGCGGTCTTCGGCGACGTGGAACGCGAATACCGCGACGGTCAGCCCGGCCTGCCGGAGTACGAGGCCGGGCCGGCCGTTGACGGTCCGCTCCAGAAGTTCGAGACCGGACGCCTTGTGCGCCAGCTCCACGAGATAGGACGCGACCTGTTCGCGGCCCTCGAAGGGATGAAGCGCGGCGCTGACGAGTCCTCCGCCGTCGCCGACGGCCTTGACGTCGGGATCGAGCAGACCGATGAGCGCTTCGATGTCCTTCGCTTCCCAGGCTTTCTTGAATTCCTTGACGAGGCCGGCCTGCCGGGCGATCGGGGCGGGGGACACCCGCGTCGCGCTGATGCGGCGGCGCGCGGAGGAGGCCAGCTGGCGGCAGGCCGCCGGGGAGCGGCCGACGATCTCCGCCACCTCGGCGAAGGGATAGCGGAAGACGTCGTGCAGGACGAACGCGACTCGCTCGGCCGGGGTCAGCGATTCGAGCACGACGAGGAAGGCCATGTTGATCGACTCGTCGAGGGTGACCCGGTCGGCCGGGTCGGCGGCGGGCGGCCGTCCGGACGTCCACGCGACCTGGCCCGGCAGCGGTTCGGGGAGCCATTCGCCGACGTAGCGTTCCCGCCTCGCGCGAGCCGAGCCGAGAAGGTCCAGGCAGATACGGCCGGCGACCGTCGTCAGCCAAGCGCCGGGAGAGTCGATCGCCGCCCGCTGGGCCGGGGACAGGGCGTACCAGCGAGTGTAGGTCTCCTGCACCACGTCCTCGGCCTCGGAAAGCGAACCGACCAGGCGATACGCGAGCCCGATCAGCTGACGCCGCTCACTCACGATCGCCTTCAAGCCCGGATCGAGCGGATCGTGGGCCTGCTCGGATGGATCGTTCATGGCTTCCGCCTCCCGGTCGCGTGCGTCTTCCCGGATACGACGAGAGAGCGCCACCGGATGTGAGGTCACCTCCCATCTCATCAGGTGGCTCGGGGAAACCTCGAGAAGGGCAGAGGCAGCCGCCGCGCTTCTTGTCCCATCGCACCGCATCGGGCGGGGCCGATACGACAAGAGCCTCGATACGGCGAACCACTCGACCTCCACCGGCCGCCGCTGTTTCTCCTGGCGCCCGCTCGCGCTCGCCGCCGTCGTCGCGGTGGCGACAGGTGCGGGGTCGACGGTGGAGGATTCGGGACGGTGGACGTCCCGAATCCTCCAC
>NZ_JBHXJK010000170.1:0-15580 GCF_042723255.1 Amycolatopsis thailandensis | reverse complement strand
CACAACCCCCCCCACCTTTTGGTTTTCCAACTCTTTTTGGGTGGGGTGGTCCATATACAATTTTTCTGTTATTTTGTTGCCCCCTTTGGCCCCCCCCCCACGTCTGTGGCAGGCATGGGGCACACGGGCACGGGGGCACCCCTTTGCGACTGGTTGGTATACCGCCCGTTGACCGATGGCAGGTCAGCGGGCTATTCTCGATATACGAAAGAAAGTTTCCGCAGAGCGAAATTGCAGAGGTTTCGATGGCTGATCTTGCCGGTTCGCGTCACGCACTGCCCTACGTGCTGAACCTGTCGCTGGTCTTCACCGAGTTGCCACTGCTCGACCGGGCGGAGGCGGCGCGCGCGGCGGGCTTCACCGCGGTCGAGTACTGGTGGCCGTTCGAGACGCCGGCGCCGGACGCCGCCGAGGTCGACGCTTTCGTGGCGTCGGTCGAGCGGGCGGGTGTCGCGGTGACCGGGCTGAACTTCTTCCCCGGCGACATGGCGGGCGGCGATCGCGGCCTGGTCACCTGGCCCGGCCGCGAGGACGACTTCACCCGCGGTGTCGCGTTCGCGATCGAGCTCGGCGAACGGCTCGGCTGCCGCCGGTTCAACGCGCTCTACGGCAACCGGATCGACGGCGCGGATCCGGCCGAGCAGGACAAGCTCGGCCTGTCGAATCTGGCGCTCGCGTCGGACGCGGCCGCGCGGATCGACGCGGAGATCGTCTTGGAACCGCTGTCGGGGGCGGAGAAATACCCGCTCAAGACCGCGGACGACGTCCTGAACGTGCTCGACGAACTCGGGCGGGACAACGTGAAGCTGCTGGCCGACCTCTACCACTTGGCGGTCAACGGTGACGACCTCGACACGGTCACGACCGTCCACACCGGACGGATCGGTCACGTCCAGATCGCCGATGCCCCAGGACGCCACCAGCCGGGGACCGGAACGCTGGACATCGAGGGTTACCTGGAAAAGCTGCAGGCGGCGGGCTACCGCGGGCAGGTCGGCGTGGAGTACAAACCCGACGGCCCGAGCGCGGATTCGCTGTCGTGGCTGCCTTTCGAACGAAGGGGACTGGCATGACCAAGCTGGGATTCATCGGCCTGGGGATCATGGGCGGGCCGATGGCGGGACATCTCGTCGCCGCCGGCCACGAGGTGAGCGGATTCGACACGAACGCGGACGCGCTCGCGAGGCTGGAAGCGGCCGGTGGCCGGGCGGCCGACGGGGTGACGGACGCCGTGGCCGGCGCCGAGGTCGTCATCACCATGTTGCCGAACCATCCGCAGGTCGAGGCCGTCGTGCTGGCGGCGGGCGGGGTGCTGGAGTCGGCGAAACCGGGCACCCTGCTGATCGACATGAGCACGATCCGGCCGGAGACCTCGATCGAGGTGGCGGAGCGGGCGGCCGAACGGGGGATCCGGGTGCTCGACGCGCCCGTCTCCGGTGGTCAGGCCGGTGCCGAGCAGGCTTCACTGTCCATTATGGCCGGTGGCGACGGCGAGGACTTCGCCGCCGCGCTCCCGATTCTGGAGGCCGTCGGCAAGACGATCGTCCATGTCGGGCCGCACGGCGCCGGTCAGGTGGTCAAGGCCGCGAACCAGCTCGTGGTCGGTGGGACCTACGGCCTGATCGCGGAAGCCATCGTGCTGATGGAGGCCTCGGGCGTGGACGCCGGAGTCGGGCTGGACGTCCTCGCGGGCGGCCTGGCGGGCAGCCGGATCCTCGAACTCAAGCGGAAGTCCATGGTGGCGCGGGAATTCGCCCCGGGTTTCCGGATCGACCTGCACCACAAGGACATGGGCATCGCGCTCGCCGCCGCCAGGCAGGCCGACGTCGCGCTGCCGCTCACCGGGCTGGTCGCCCAGCTCGTCGCCGCCGGACGGGCGATGGGCCACGGCTCGCTCGACCACTCCGCCCTGCTGAAGGTCGTCGAAGCGCTGTCCGGCGCGGAAAGCAAGGAGTGAGGAATGCCCAGAATCCCCGCCATGCAGGCTGTTGTCGACGTCCTGGTCAGTGAAGGCGTCGACACCGCGTTCGGCTGTCCCGGCGCCGCGATCCTCCCGCTGTACCACGCGATGCAGGACAGCGGCATCGAGCATCTGATCGTGCGCCACGAAGAGGGCGCCACCCATATGGCCGACGGCTGGGCGCGGACCACCGGCAACGTCGGCGTCGCGATCGGCACCTCCGGGCCCGCCGGGACGAACATGATCACCGGGCTCTACACCGCCCAGGCCGATTCGATCCCGATCCTGTGCATCACCGGGCAGGCCGACTCGCGGAAACTGCACACCGAGGCCTTCCAGGCCGTCGACATCGTCGAGATCGCCAAACCGGTGACGAAGTGGGCGGTGCAGGTCAAGGAAGCGGCCCAGCTGCCGTGGGTGTTCCGGGAGGCGTTCCGGATCGCGCGGTCGGGCCGCCCCGGCCCGGTGCTGATCGACCTGCCGATCGACGTCCAGCGGCAGGACATCGAATGGGACTCCAGTATCGACTCGCCGCTGCCGGTCACCAAGGCGACGCCGTCGCCGGCCAGGGTCGAGCGGGCACTGGATCTGTTGCTGGCCGCCGAACGGCCGCTGATCCTCGCGGGCGGCGGCGTGGTGCTCGGCGGCGCGAGCGACCGGTTGCGGACCGCGGCCGAGCTGCTCGGCGTCCCGGTCGGGGTGACGCTGATGGGCAAGGGGACCTTCCCGGAGGACCACGAACTGTTCGCCGGGATGGCCGGCATCCAGACTTCGCAACGGTGGGCGAACGCCGCCTTCCTCGAAGCGGATCTGGTGCTGGCGCTCGGCGCGCGGTTCGGTGACCGGCACACCGGTGACCTCGACGTCTACCGCGGGACCCGGAAGTTCATCCACGTCGACATCGAGCCGACGCAGCTGGGGAAGGTGTTCGGGCCGGATCTCGGGATCGTGTCGGACACCGGCGCGTTCCTGGACGCGCTGATCGAGGCGGCGTCGAAGCGTTCCCCGGCGCGGGATCGCGCCTGGCCGCGGCGGATCGGCGAGCTGAAGGAGAGCCTGCCGCGCCGGGAGGACTTCGAGGACACGCCGATCAAGGCGCCCCGGGTGTTCAAGGAGATCAACGAGTTCTACGGCGAGGACGCCTACTTCGTCACCGCGATCGGGTTGTACCAGATCTGGTCCGGGCAGTTCCAGCGCGCGCACAAGCCGCGGCACTACCAGGTGTGCGGCCAGGCGGGCCCGCTCGGCTGGGAGATCCCGGCGGCGATCGGCGTGAAGAAGGCGAAACCGGAGGCGGAGGTCGTCGGCGTCGTCGGGGACTACTCTTTCCAGTTCCTGGTGGAGGAGCTGGCGGTGGCCGCGCAGTACGACGTCGGATTCGTGCTGATCATGCTGAACAACGAGTACCTCGGGCTCATCCGGCAGGCCGAGACCGGCTACGAGATGAACTTCGAGGTCGACATCCACTACGACAAGAACGGCACGGACAACGTGAAGGTCATGGAGGCCTACGGCTGCTCCGGGACCCGGGTGACCGAGCCGGGCGAGATCCGGACGTCACTGGAATGGGCGCGCAAGGAGGCCGAGCGCACTTCGCGGCCGGTGCTGGTGGAGATCATGATCGAACGCGAAGGGAACGCCGCGATGGGCAAGGCGCTCGACAGTGTCGTCGAGTTCGAGCCGATCGCGAGCTGAAGGAACGGTGCCCCGGCCGCTGCCCTGCGGCGACCGGGGCACCGTCGGTTCGTCAGGCCTTGCCCTGGTCGTTGCTCAGCCACTTCTCGGGCCGGACGCGGACCAGTACGGAGTTGTCGCTGAGCGCGCCGTCGACGTACTTCGTGCCCTCTTCCTGCGGCAGGTAGCGGTGCGCGATCTTCAGCGCCTGCTCCCGGGTCGGCGGAGCGTCGTTGGCGACGACCGGTCCCTCGGCCGTCACGTACTTGTACGGCAAGGTCTCCGACTGCGCGACCAGGCTGAGCCTGCCCGCCTTCTTGATCGCCTTGTCCTTGACCGAACCGCCGTCCATCCAGATCAGGAGTTCCCCGCCGGGCTCGTAGTCGTACCAGACCGGTACGGCCAGCGGGGCCCGGCCGTCCCGTTCCACGGCCAAGACCCCGATGTGGACCTCGCTCAGGAAGGCTTCCCGTTCTGCGGCGGTCATGACGAAAGACGACATCCGTGTCTCGCTTCTCTCGGTTGACGATCTACGAGAAGCGACAACGCGGGCCGGGTTCAGGACATTCCGGGCATCGCGTTTAGTCCTCTGAATGCGCTCTGGGCGGTGGTCAGGGCTTGGTCGAGGTGGAGGTGGTCGGGCTCGTCGAGCCGGTGTCGCCCGCCGGGGTCGAAGACGGCGGCGCCGAAGACGTACTGGAGGGCGGAGGCGTCGACGACGGCGGCGTGCTCGACGGCGGAGTCGACGAGGGAGGTGTCGAGGACGGCGGCGTGCTGCTCGGCTTCGAGGGCGAAGAGCTGCTCGGCGGCGTGCTGCTGCTCGGCGGGAGCGACGAGCTGGGCGGCGGGGTCGTCGGCGGCGTGGTCGTGCCGGGCGGGGGAGTGTCGGGCAGCGTCGGGACCGGGAGCTGGCCGCCGGGCGTGTCGGCGGCGACGTTCGAGGAGTCGGGTGCGCCGACCGGGACCTGGCTGTCCGGGAACGTCGCGACACCACCGCGGTAGGCGACCGCCCAGCGGATCACGGTGTCCACATAGGACAGTGAGTGGTTGTAGCGGTACACGGCCACGCGCTGCGTCTGCTCGGACGTCAGGTCGACGCCGCCGGAGCAGAGGTAACGGCCCGAGCCCAGCGTCGCGTCGTAGATGTTGTTGGGGTTCGACTCGCCGTCGCCGTTGCCGTCGGAGGCGTAGCCCTTCCACGTCGACGGGATGAACTGCGTCGGGCCCACCGCGCGATCCCAGACGGTGTCGCCGTCGTATTTGCCGCCGTCGGTGTCCGGGATCGCGGCGAACGGTCCGGCGCCGTTGAGCTGCGGGCCGAGGATCGGTTCGAGGGTGTTGCCCTTCGCGTCGACGTAACCGCCGCGCGCGTGGTTCGACTCGATCCGGCCGATGCTGGCGATCAGCGCCCAGTCGATGTGACAACCGGGCAGTTCCTTCGCGAGGATGTCGGCCGCGTTCTTGTACGCCTTCATCATGCTCGCGGGGATGCCGAGCGCGCCCGACGGCGCGAACGAGCCGCCGGTGTTGCCGGTGCCGCCGGGGACGACCAGCGGGTCCGGATTGGGCGGCTCGGGAAGACTGCCGTCGACGGCGATCTCCGGGACCGTGCCCACCGGCGGCTGCCAGGCGGCGGCCTGGTTCTGCGGTACGGCGGGCTTCGGCGCGGCGATCGGGGCGTCGGGACCCGCCGACGCGGTGACCGCGGGCAGGACGGCGAGCGCGCCACCGGCGAGCGCGAAGGCCGTCCGGTGCCGGGCGGACAACTTGTCCGTCTGTCGAGGGCGGTGCTTCGGCATGTTCTCTCCCGCAAGGTCGACTCCGGGCAAAACTATCCGATACAACCGAATTCTGGGGAGGACACAACGAAAAAGCCGCGAACCTGTCGAGTTTTCGTCCGCCCGGCACAAGACCTTCGTACTGAAGTTGTCAATTTCACGCTGAGTTCACCGAAACGTCAGCAGAATCCTCGGTCGCTTCGCGGAGATGGTCTCGCCTGCGTGCAAAGGCGTCTTTGCACAATCTTCTTTGCACGGCTACCTTGGTGTCATGACCGGTCCGCCGACGCCCGAAGAGATCACCGATCCCGCCGTGCTGAAGGCGATGACGCATCCCTTGCGCCGCCGGATCATGGAGTCGCTGGGCCGCGAGCCCGCGACAGCGACGAAGCTGGCCAAGCAGCTGGGGGAGAGCTCGGGCGCGACCAGCTACCACCTGCGTGAGCTGGCGAGATACGACTTCATCGAGGAGGCGCCGGAACTCGCGCACGGCAAGGAACGCTGGTGGCGAGCCAGGCACCGTGACATCCGCTGGCCCCGGCACAGCGAACAGAGCGAAGAGATGCGGGCGGTGTTCGACGAGGCGCATCGTGCCGCGTTCACCGAGGACCTGGAGCAGATGGCGCGCTTCCTGCGGCGTCGCGACGAACTGGGCGAATGGGGTGACGCGCTGGTCTTCTCGCGCGGCGCCGTGCACGTGAACCTCGAAGAGCTCAAGCAGTTCTGGGAGGAGTACCTGGACCTCCTGCGCCGCTACTGGCGGCCGGAACCCGGACCGGACGCGCGGAAGGTGTACGTGCGCTGGACGGCGTTCCCGGATCCGGACGAGGAGTGAGGGAAGGGAGCTGAGAAGACCGGTGGGAGAGCGGCCACTCGACCACCGGGATCGCGTCACCACGCCGGACGGCGTGTCTTCACGAACGACTTCACACAAAGGGGGAGCAGCATGCTGCTCTGGAAAAGAATCGCGGCCGTCGGTGCCGTGACGAGCCTGCTCGCGGCGGGGACCGCGACGGCCGCGCAACCGCCGGATGGGGCATCTCGCGCGGACGCCACCATCCGCTACACGGAATACGGCATCCCGCACATCGTCGCGAACGACTGGGTGGGTCTGGGCTTCGGACAGGGTTACGCCGCCGCCAAGGACAACGTCTGCGCGATCGTGGACGTCGCGGTCACCACGCGGGCCGAGCGGTCCCGCCGGCTGGGTCCGGACGCACCGCCGACGAGCGGGGTGAGCCAGGCGAGCACGAACCTCGCGAGCGACCTGTACTTCCAAGGCCTGAACGAAAGCGGCGCGGTCGAGCGGCTGCTCGCGGAACCCGCGCCGCGCGGGCCGTACCGAGAGGTCCGCGAACTGATCCGCGGCTACGTCGAGGGCGTGAACAAGTACCTGCGCGCTGGTGAGATCACCGATCCGGCCTGCCGTGGGGCGAGCTGGCTGAAGCCGATCACCGAACTCGACGTCTACCGGCACGCCCACGCGGTCGGGATGATCTTCGGGCAGGGTGGGGTCGCGGACTCGATCACCGCGTCCCTGCCGGGAGCGCCGCCCGCCGGCACCGGTCGCGAACAGATGACCGGCGGGACGGGGATCGGCAGCAACGCGATCGCCGTCGGCAAGGCCGCCTCGGCGAACGGCCGAGGGGTCTCCCTGGCCAACCCGCACCTGCCGTGGCAGCTGAGCGGGACCAGGCTGTGGCAGTCGCAGCTGAGCCTGCCGGGCAAGCTGAACGTCAGTGGCGCCGGCATTCCCGGTATCCCGCTGATGTGGCTGGGCCACAACGAAACCGCAGCCTGGAGCGGGACGGCCACCGACACCACCCGCACGTACACCCTGTTCGAACTGAAGCTCGTTCCCGGCTCGCCGACGACCTACCTGGTCGATGGCAAGCCCGAGCGGATGCGGCGGACCGACGTCAGCGTCCTGTCCCGCAAGGCGGGCGGGGGTCTCGAACGCGTCGTACGTCCACAATGGACGACCAGATACGGTCCGGTGACGACCCGGCTCGGGCAACGAGAGCTTCCGTGGACGGCGTCGAGTGCCTTCGCGATCGCGGACGCCAACGCCGGGAACCTTTCGATGACGAACTCGATGTTCGAGATCGCCCGCGGCCGGACGGCGGGGGAGATGATCGGCGCGGTCCGCCGGACCCAAGGGCTGCCGTGGATGAACATCATCGCCACCGACGATCGCGGCCGGGTGGAGTCCAGTCAGATCCACGGGGTTCCGCACGTCACCGACGAAAAGGCGGCGCGCTGCAACACCCCGCTGGGCAAGGAGCTGTTCGACGCCAACGGGATCGCGGTGCTCGACGGCTCCCGGACGGCCTGTGCCTGGGGCCGCGACCGTGACGCGCTGCGCCCCGGCGTCTTCGGGCCCTCCAGCCTGCCGACGCTGAGCCGGGACGACTACCTGGCGAACTCGAACGACAGTTACTGGCTGTTCAATCCCGCCGAGCCGAAGACCGGCTTCCCGCGGATCGTCGGCCCGGTCCGGTACGAGCAGAACATGCGCACACGCGGCGGCTTCGCCGAGATCGCCGACCAGCTGGCGAAGGGCGGCTTCACCGGGCAGGCGATGCGGGACCTGATGTTCTCGCACCGGGACCACGCCGCCGAACTCGTCCGGGCCGACGTCGTCGGGATGTGCCGCACGATGCCGGGGATGGAAGGTGCCTGCGCCGCGCTGGCGAACTGGGACGGGCGTTCCGACGCCGAGAGCCGGGGCGCGCTGCTGTTCGACCGGTTCTGGTCCACAGTGGACCGAATGGGGCCGGAGATCTGGAAGGTCCCCTTCGCTGTCCAGGATCCGGTCGATACCCCGAACACGCTCGACACCGGCAACGCCGCGATTCGCAAGGCGCTCGCCGACGCCGTGGCGGAACTGAAAGCGGCGAACATCCCGCTCGACGCGCCCTACGGTGACAACCACTACGTCGTTCGCGGCGGAAAGAAGATCCCGCTCGGTGGCGGGACCGCCGGGCGTGGCGTCTACGACTCCCTGGGCGGGCCTTGGGATCCGGCCCGCGGCTACACCGAGATCGTGCACGGCGGGACGTACCTGCACGTCGTCGCGTTCAACGGCACCGGCTGCCCGGACACGACGACGCTGCTGACCTATTCGCAGTCCGCGAATCCGGAGTCCGCGCATCACAGCGACCAGACGGAGCTGTACTCGCGCAAGCGGTGGGTCACCGAACGGTACTGCGAGAAGGACATCCTCGCGTCGCCGTCGCTCGAGGTGGTCCGGGTGAGCAGGCGATGATCGCGGCACTGTTCGCGGCGGCGGTGGTGGCGGTTTCGTCGCCGGTGCCCGCGGCCGCTCCGGACGGCGAGGTCTCGTTCACCAGCCACGGCGTGACCTTGCGTGGAACCGTGGTCGCGCCGGAAGGCGGCGGCCCGGCGCCGGGCATCGTCATGGTGCACGGCTCGGGCGAACACGACCGGGACGACTACCGGGCCGAGGCCGAAGCCTTCGCCAAGGCGGGGATCGCGACCCTGATCTACGACAAACGGACCGAAGGCTACTCGCTGTTCGAGCGGGACTACTCGGTCCTGGCCGACGACGCGCTCGCCGCGGTTCAAGCACTGCGTTCGCGTCCGGGCGTGGATCCGGCCCGCGTCGGGGTATGGGGTTTGAGCGAAGGGGGCTGGGTCGCGCCCTTGGCGGCGTCGAAGTCGAAGGACATCGCCTTCGCGGTCACCGTCGGGGCCAACGGGGTGTCGCCCGACCGTCAGCAGTCGTGGGCCTTCGAGACCTACCTGCGGCACGGCGGGGTCACCGGCTCGATGGTGGACATGGTGGCGTCGACGAACATGCGGACCCTCGCGGGCGCCGGCGCGTTCCCCGAGGCCGGGTACGACCCGGTGCCGGTGCTGGAGAAGGTGCGGCAGCCGGTGCTCGGGCTGTGGGGCGAGCAGGACCGGCTCACCCCGCCCGGCGAGGCGGTCCGGATCTTCCGGGCAACGCTGGAACGAACAGGGAACCGGCAGTACACGCTGAAGGTGTTCCCGCAGGCGCAGCACGGGCTTCGGCGGACCACGGACGGTTTCGACAAGCTCGACGGCTTCGCTCCCGGCTACCTCGACCTCGTCGCGAACTGGGTGAACGGAGCGAAGAACGGCCCGTCGGCCGATCCGCCACCGGTGCAGGCGAGCCAGAGCGTCGCCCTGGCGCCACTGGCCTGGTACGAGGCACCGTGGCTGCAGATCGGCGTATGGGCGCTGGCGCTGCTGGCTTTCGCGGCTTATCCGGTGACGACGTTGTTCCGCCGCCGCAAGGACGTTCCGCTCGCCCGGCCCGCGCGCTGGCTGGCGTCGACGGGATTGCTCGCCACTGTCGGGTTCCTCGCTTACTACGTCGTGCTGACGACGGGGGCGGCGATGGCGCCGGGTCCGGTCCTTTTCGGACGGACGTTGCCGTGGCTGGCGTTGCAGCTGGGCGCGGTCGGTGTCGTCGCCGCCGGGGTGGTCACGGCGGTTTCGTGGTGGCGACGGCGGAACGAGACGAGCGGGGGAGTGCGGGTCGGGCTGCTGCTGGCCGGAGCCGTGCTGTTCGTGCCGTGGGCCGTGCACTGGGGACTGCTGGTTCCGTGACGTAAGAGCCTGGGTGCCGGGCGGCCACCCGGCACCCAGGCGAACGGAAGCCGCGTCACCACGCCCGAGGGCGTGTCTTCACGAACGGACCTCCGGGTCAGAAGATACTCAGGACCTGGGAGTGACGGCGAACCGGCGCAGCTCCAGCGCCGGGTTCTTGGCGCGCACCTCGGAGATCCGTTCGGCGGAGACCTCGCCGGTCGCGGTCCCGGTGCGCTCCCCGAGCGAGGCGACGACGACGCCCATCGGGTCGACGATCATGCTGTGTCCCGAGCCCGCCGGTGCCGCCTGTCCCGCCGCGACGAGGTAGATCGTGTTCTCGATCGCCCGCGCCCGGACCAGCGTGGTCCAGTGGTCCTCCTTGAGCGGGCCGGGCATCCACTCGGCCGGGAGCAGTACGGCGTCCGCGCCCGCGTCGACCAGACGGCGGGTGACCTCCGGGAACCGCAGGTCGTAGCAGGTCTGGAGGCCGAAGGTGATCCCGTCGACCTCGAACGTCTCCGGTGCTTCGATGTCGCCGGGCCGGACCAGTTCCGATTCGCGGAAGCCGAAGGCGTCGTACAGGTGCAGCTTGCGGTACAGCGCGGTGATCGCCCCGTCGGGACCGGCCGCGACGAGCGTGTTCGAGATCCGTTCCCCGCCTGGAAGCGCTTCGTTGATACCCGCGACGACGGTGATCTGCCGGTCCTTCGCGAGACCTCGCAGCTCGGTGACGAACGGTCCGTCGAGTTCCTCGGCCGAGGTCACGAATTCCCGGCTCATCGTCGGTACGGTGAACAACGAGTATTCGGGCAGCGCGACCACCCGCGCGCCGCGGTCCGCCGCTTCGCCGACGAGGGCGGCGACGCGGGCGAGGTTGGCCTTTTTGTCGTTGCCGGGCGCGAACTGCGCCACCGCGACGTGCACCATGGGACCCCTTCCAATCAGTGGAACTCTTGTATACATGATGGATACTTAGCTGGTCCAGGTGTAGTGTCTGCCGCGGAAAGTAACGGCATAGAGGGGGAACGAGATGACTGTGACCGCCGAAGGGGGCGGCCCGGCGCGCGAGCGGGTCTACACGTGGCTGCGCGACGGCATCATCTCGGGCGAGCTGGAAGGCGGCCGCTTCCTCGACGAAATGTGGGTCTCCGGCGTCGTCGGTGTCTCTCGGACACCGGTGCGCGAGGCGTTCCACCGCTTGGCCGCCGAACGGTTCATCAGTCTCTTGCCACGCAAGGGCGCGCAGGTGCGCACGGTCACCTCGCGGGAACTGGAAGAGGTCTACCAGAGCAGGCGGCTGATCGAAGGCCACGCGATCGCGACGCTCTGCGCGAACAAGGCGGGCGCGCCCGCCGAAATGACGGAACTGATCGACGGGATGGTGCGCTCCGGCGCCGAACGCGACTGGTTCGCGGTGTCGGGGCTGGACCGCCGATTCCATCGCGCGATCGTGAACGCCGCGGGCAACACCGTGCTGACCGAGTTGTACGACACGCTCCGTTCGCGGCAGCAGCGGGTCACGGTCCGTGCGCTGGAGGCACGCCCTGAGCGGCTGACGGTGATCAACGACGAACACCGGGCCTTGGTCGCCGCCCTGAACGACCATGACGTGAAAGAGGCGTCACGGTTGCTGGAGCAGCATCTGCGCCCGGTGTCCGAAGTGATGTCGGTGCTGCCTCAGGAAGGCTGACCCGGCTGGTCGTGCGTCGAGCAGTGGATCCCGCCGCCGCCCGAGGCGATGGTCGAGATCTTCACCGGCACGATCTCCCGCCCGGGGAACTGGTCTCGCAGGACCTGCTGCGCGCGCTCGTCCGCCTCCGCGTCGCCGAACTTCGGCACGAAGACCGACTTGTTCGCGACGTAGAAGTTGGCGTACGAGATCACGCTGTCCTCGCCATAGCCTTCGACCTTGTCCGGATCCGGCTGGACGAGGTCGATCACCTTGAAGGGCTTGCCATCGGCGTCGGTGGCGCTCGCGAGTACCGACCTCGCCTGATCGGCCGCGCGGGACCATGAGTCGGGCGGGGTGCCGGGTGCCGCCTTGTCCAGGAGGACGACGCCGGGCGCGGTGAACCGGGCCAGGCAGTCGACGTGGGCGTCGGTGATGTCCTCGCCGCGGACGCCCGCGAACCAGATGACCTTCCGGACGCCGAGGACCTTCTTCAGTTCGTCTTCGATCTCCTGGCGGCTCTTGCCCTTGTTGCGGTTGTCGTTGACAAGTGAGCTTTCGGTGACCATCAGTGTGCCCGCGCCGTCGGTCTCGAACGAGCCGCCCTCGGCGGTGATCCAGGTTTCGGTGCGGGACAGGCCGTACTTGCCCAGCACGGAGCGCGCGACGGCGTTGTCCTTGTCGTGCGGGTTCTGTTTGCCGCCCCAGCCGTTGAAGTTGAAGTCGGCACCCCCGACCTTGCCCGCCTCCTCGACGAACACCGGCACGGTGTCCCGCGCCCAGAGGTCGTCGACCGGGATCGGGACGACCTCGACGGTGTCGCCGCACGCCTGCTGAGCGGCATCGGCGTGCTCGGGCCGGGCGAGGAGCACCACCGGTTCGAAGGCGGCGATCGCCTTGGCCAGCCCGGCGATCTCCTCGCGGACGGCGGGCAGGTCTTCCGCCCAGATGGACTTCGACGCCGGCCAGGACAGGTAGGTGCGCGCGTGGCTTTCCCACTCGGCGCCCAGCCTGCGAACCCCCGCCGCGGCGGGCTCCGGTGAACCGGTCGCCGGTGCTGGCGCCGAGGAGCTTCCTCCCGGTTCGGAACACGCCGCGGTTCCGACGGCGACGGCGCCGACCGCGGTCAGGGCACGTAGAACCGTGCGGCGGGGCAGGGACGAATCGAACACTGTGCACTCCTTGGCTGGACCGGTGAGGACACGATAGCATCCTGACTGAAAATTCAGTCAGGACGAGACCGCTAGGGTGAACACCCGTGTTCGAACGTCAGCAGAAGATCTTGGAAGCGGCCGTGCGGGTGATCGCGCGCAGCGGGGTGCGGGGCCTGCGGGTGGAGAAGATCGCGGCCGAGGCCGGGATCTCGACGTCGCTGATCTACTACCACTTCACCAACCGCGCCGGGCTGCTCGGCAAGACGCTGGAGTTCGTCAGCGATCGCGCCGCCGCCTACACCGAAGAGGCCGCGGCCGAGGCGGCGGATCCCCGCGCCGAACTGGAGCTCATGTTGTTCGGGGAGCTTCAGGACACCCAGGCGGTGCGGGAGAACAGCACGGCCTGGGGCGAGCTACGGGCCAGCGCCGTCTTCGCCCCCGAACTGCGCGAACCGCTGGCGGAGTCGACACGGGTCTGGGTGGACGAGGTCGCCGACACGATCCGGCGCGTCGGCGGCGACGGCGTCAAGGCGGAGGACGCCGCCGAACGGCTCACCAGCCTGGTCGAAGGACTCAGCGAGCGGTGGCTTTCTGGTTCGATGGACCTGGACCGGGCGCGGGACCTGCTACGGGGCGCGATCGCGCTGGAACTGGACAGGGTGGGGGACTGAATGGGGCTCGAAAAGATCGTCGGCACGATGCGGGACAACCTGACCGTCCGGCGGGTCTACGGCGAGCCCGTCGAGAAGGACGGTGTCGTGCTGATCCCGGCCGCGAGCATCATCGGCGGCGGAGGCGGCGGGCACGGCACCGAACAAGGCAAAGAAGGCGAGGGCGGCGGGTTCATGCTCGCCGCGCGGCCTGTCGGCGCGTACGTCCTCAAGGGCGGCGAGGTGCGCTGGGTGCCCGCGACGGACCGGACCTTCCTCGGCCTGGTCTTCGCCATCATGGTCGCGACGATCCACAAGGCCAGGCGTCGAGCTCAGGTTCGTCCCTGAGCAGTGATCCCGGTCAGGATGAGATCGATCCCGGTGAGGAACTGCTCCCGGTCGTCGTGCTCGCGCACCTGATCGGCGATGGACTTCAAGAACGGGAACTCGACGGGATCGAGTTCCTCCCATGCGCTCGCCGCGGCGCGAAGGTATTCGGCGCGGTCCGTGCCGCCGCTCCGGAGCACCCGGGCGTTCGCGGCGTTCTGGCCCGCGGCGCCGAAGATGTAGTGCGCGAGCGCCGAGGTCGCGGTGAACCAGGTGGCTTCGGGGACGCCCAGCGCGCTGACCCGGCGTCCGATGCTGTCGAAGATCCGCGGCGTCACCGAGCTCCAGGGGCTGCGGGAAAGCTGGACGGCGAGCTGAGCGGAGAGCCACGGATGCCGGTCGATCGCTTCGAACAGGCCGAGTCCGAGGGCGCGGATCTCTTCCCAGGGTGAGCCCGTGGTCGCGACGGTCAAAGCGTCACCGATGACGGACGCCGTCGCGGCGGCGAGCAGTTCGCCCTTGTTCGGCACGTGCCAGTAGATCGCCCCGGGGCCGGTGGCGAGGCGTTCGGTCAGCGTCCGGAAGGTCAGCCCGCGCTCGCCGTCCGCGTCGAGCAGTTCGACGGCGGCCTCGACGATGCGCTCGCGGGAAAGCGCGTCCGCGCGGGTCCGTTGTGCCATGCCGTCATCCTGGCAGGAGCGAGCGGACGCGGATCGGCCGCTTTCGGGATAGCTTGCCTGTATGGCGAAAAGCTCGGCGGTGGAGATCGAGGTCGGCGACCGGACGGTGCGCCTCTCGAGCCCGGATCGCGTCTACTTCCCGGCGCGGGGTGAGACCAAGCTCGATCTCGTCCGGTACTACCTCGCGGTCGGCGACGGGATCGTGCGGGCGCTGCGGGAGCGGCCGTGCATGCTGCACCGGTTCCCGTCCGGGGTGTCGGGGGACAAGGTCCACCAGAAACGGGTCCCGAACGGGGCCCCGGACTGGCTCCAGACCGTCCGCGTCGACTTCCCCTCCGGCAGGCACGCCTACGAGCTGTGCGTCACGCATCCCGCCGACGTGATCTGGGCGGTGCAGATGTCGACCGTCGAGTTCCACCCTTGGAACTCCCGTCGCGCGGACACCGAACGCCCCGACGAGTGGCGGATCGACCTCGACCCGATGCCGGACTGCCCGTTCTCGACCGTGCGGAAGGTCGCCCACACCGTCCGCGAGATCCTGGACGAACTCGGCATCACTGGCTGGCCGAAGACCTCCGGCGGGCACGGCCTGCACGTCTACGTCCGGATCGAGCCGCGGTGGGGTTTCCAGGAGGTCCGCCGGGCGGCGCTCGCCTTCGCTCGAGAGGTCGAACGCCGGCTGCCCGACGAGGTCACCACCACCTGGTGGCGCAAGGATCGTGACCCGTCGAAACTTTTCGTCGACTACAACCAGAACGCTCGCGACCACACGATCGCGAGTGCGTACTCGGTGCGCGGCGTGCCCGAAGCCGTCGTCTCGACGCCGATCAGGTGGGACGAGATCGACGACGTCGAACCGCGTGAGTTCACCATCGCCACCGTGCCCGCGCGCTTCGCCGAACTCGGCGACCTGCACGCGGGCATCGACGACACGGCCTACTCGCTCGACACACTGCTGGAATGGGCCGATCGCGACGGCCTCGAAACCGAAGGCGAGTGACGTTCCCCTTCGCATTCAGAGGACTAATTGCGGAAGTGGTGCTCAGCCTCGCGCAGACCCGCAGTACATGATGGCCCCCTTCCTTGCGTCTAGCGCAAGGAAGGGGG
>NZ_JBHXJK010000169.1:0-15666 GCF_042723255.1 Amycolatopsis thailandensis | reverse complement strand
CGGAACCCCTTTTTTGGTGGCGGTGGGTTTGGTGTCGGGCCGCGTGTGTGGTTCGCACGGTTACACCCCACCTCCCCACTCACGAGCCCAGGGTGTCCGGGTCCGGGCCCAGCCGCTTCCCCTGCTCCAGCGTCGCGATCGCGGCGGTGTCGTGCGCGTCGAGCGCGAAGTCGAAGACGTCCATGTTCGCCTTGATCCGGTCCGGAGTGACGGACTTCGGGATCACGAGGTGGTTCATCTCGATGTGCCAGCGCAGCACGATCTGCGCCGGCGTCTTGCCGTGCTTCCCGGCGATCGTGGTGATCTTCTCGTCGGCGAGCAGGTCCCCGCCGCGCGCCAGGGGGCTCCACGCCTCGGTGAGGATCTCGTGCTTGTCGTGGAAGTCCCGCAGCAGCGGCTGTTGCAGCCACGGGTGGCACTCGATCTGGTTCACCGCGGGTACGGTCCCGGTCTCCTCGATCAGCCGCTCCAGATGCGGGATCTGGAAGTTCGACACGCCGATGGCCTTCGCCCGGCCGTCGGAGGCGATCTTCTCCAGCGCCCGCCACGTTTCCACGTACTTGTCCTGCGACGGCAGCGGCCAGTGGATCAGGTACAGGTCGACGTAGGAGAGGCCGAGTTCGCCCATGCTGGTGTCGAAGGCGCGCAACGCCGAGTCGTAGCCGTGCTCGGTGTTCCACAGTTTCGTGGTGACGAACAGTTCCTCGCGCGGCAGCCCGCTGGAGCGGACGGCCTCGCCGACGCCGCGTTCGTTGGCGTACAGGGTCGCCGTGTCGATGGCGCGGTAGCCCGTCTCGATGGCGGTGCGGACCGCGTCGACGACCTCGTCGTCGCCGATCTTGTACACCCCGAACCCGAGCTGGGGCAGGGACGTTCCGTTGTTCAGCCGAATACTGGGAACCATCCTTGAACCGTAACCCCGGCGATGGGTCAGGGCAGAGCGGGGAGGTGGACGGTCACCGAAAGACCACCGCCCACAACGGGTTCCGCCGACACGGTGCCGCCGTGAGCCTGGACGGCGGCCCGCACGATCGACAGTCCCAGCCCGGCGCCGGTGCGGGCGGTCCTGGCGACCCCTGCGCGGCGGAACGGTTCGAACAGTTCGGGGACGGCCGCCGGGTCGAGCAGCCCGCCGGACGATCGCACCCGCAGCACCGACCACTGTGGACCGGCCTGCGTGACGACGTCCAGCCAGCCGCCGTCGACGTTGTGCCGCACGGCGTTCTCCAGCAGGTTGCCCGCGATCCGTTCCAGCAGCGCGGGATCGCCGAACGTCGGCGCCCCCGGGGTCGCGAATTCGACGCGGAGGCCGCGTTTCTCCGCGTCCGGCCGGGCCGCCCGCCACGCGCTCGCGACGATCACCGCGAGGTCGACGGGCTCCCTGGCGACCAGTCCCGCGCCGTCCGTGCGCGCGAGCAGCAGCAGCGAACCGACCAGCCGCTCGGCCCGTTCGGTCGCGTCGCGGACCACGGCCGCCATCCGCCGCAATTCGGCTTCGTCGGCCTGCTCGTCGGCCAGGGTGACGTCGAGTTCGGTGCGGATGACCGCGAGCGGCGTCCGCAGTTCGTGACTGGCGTTCGCGACGAAGTGCCGTTGCGCGTCGAACGCGGCTTGCAGCCTGTCGAGCATGTCGTCGAAGGTCTCGGCCAGTTCGGCGAGTTCGTCCTTGGTGCGGACCTCGCCGATCCGCTCGCCCATCGATTCGATCGACAACCGCCGCGCCGTCCCGGTGATCTCGCGCAGCGGCTGCAGCACCCGCGCGGTGAACGTCCACGCGAGGATCCCCGCCGCCAGCACGACGAAACAGAACGCGAGCGCGCCGAACAGCAGTACCCGGTTCCGGGCGTACACCCGCAGATGCTCGGTGACGGCGGAAGCGTCGACGTCGACACCGTCGACCCGCACCGTGGTGCCCGGCGGCAGCTGCGGAACCGCGGAAACGGCGTCCCCGACCAGGTTCCAGGTCAGCCAGAGCAACAGGACGCTGACCAGTGCCACCAGCCCGGTCGCGAGCAACGTGACCCGCGCGCGCAGGCTGCGGGCACCGGACAGGTTCACCCCCGCGCGTTCCCCTGCTCCGGCACCCGGTAGCCGGAGCCGACGACGGTTTCGATGATCCCCGGCTCGCCGAGCTTCTTGCGCAGCGTCATCACGGTGACCCGGACGGTGGTGGTGAACGGGTCGGCGTTCTCGTCCCACACGCGTTCGAGCAGTTCCTCGCTGCTGACCACCGAACCGGCGGCCGACAGCAGCACCTCCAGCACACCGAACTCCTTGCGGGTCAGCTCGACCGGACCGCTCGCGCGGCGGACGGTCCGCCGCGCCGGGTCCAGTTCGACGTCGCCCGAAGTCAGCAGCGGCGGCGCGGCCGGGGTCGCGCGACGGCCCAGCGCGCGTACCCGTGCGACGAGTTCGGGGAAGGCGAACGGCTTGGCGAGATAGTCGTCGGCGCCGAGGGAAAGCCCGTCCACGCGGTCCGAAACGGAACTGCTCGCGGTGAGCATCAGCACCCGGGTCAGCTCGCCGGACGCGACGATCTCGCGGCACAGGTCGTCACCGGACATGCCGGGGAGGTCGCGGTCGAGCAGCACGACGTCGTACCGGGTGACGGTGGCCTTCTCGTGCCCGTCGTCACCGGTGAGCGCGATGTCCACCGCCATCCCCTCGCGCCGCAGGCCGCGTGCGATCGCGTCGGCGAGGGGTTCTTCGTCTTCGACTACCAGAATTCGCACGACCCTACGTTGCCACACCTTCCTGAGAGTGACCTTATCGGAGTAACCGGCGGTGACCACGCCACCGCTGCCCTTGCTCGCCTGGAGTACATGAAGGCCCCCTTCCTGTACCTAGGCGCAAGGAAGGGGGCCTTCATGTACTTCGGCGGACCTCACGACCAGCGCAGGGCGAACCACAGCCGCATCCGGATCTCCGGATCCGCCAGGTCCACCCCCAGCGCCCGTTCGATCTGCCCGATCCGGTGCCGGACGCTGTTGCGGTGCACGCCCAGTTCGGCCGCCGTCCGGTCCCAGCCGCCGTGGTGCGCGAGCCAGGTCCGCAGCGTCTCGACCAGTTCGCGGTCACCCTTCAGATCGAGTTCGCGCAGCGGCGCCAGCGCCTGGGCGGCGAACCCGGCCGCCGCGTCCGGGGCGATCAGCGCGTCCAGCCCGGAGGTGCCTTCCGCCACCACGGGCCGCCCCAGCGCGACCGCCCGCGCCAGCAGCAACTCCACTTCGCCCGCCGCGCCGGGGAGCCGGTCGGGCGGCACGGGCGAGCCCACGACAGCGAGCCACCCGTCGGCGCGGAGCCGGTCGAGATCGCCGATCTCCGGCGCCTCCCGGACGATCGCGGTGAACCGCGGTCCGGGCAGCAGCCGCACCAGCGGGGTGTCGAGCCGGGCGCGCAGCCAGTCGTAGCGCGCGGCGGCCTCGGTCGGGCCGCGCCGGTACGCGACCCCGGCGACCAGGCGGCGTTCCTCCCCGCCGACCACGCCGGTCTCCCCCAGCAGCAACGCCGTGGCGGTGGCCCCCAGCCCGGCCGCGTCCGAACCGGCGCGGCCTGCCAGCCCGAGCAGCGCCGCCCCGACCGACAGGATCGAGCGGTCCGCGCCGTCGAACCGCGCGACCCGGCCGACCACGACCAGATGCGACGCCGTCGCCTGCGGGTACACCGGCTGCGCGACGACGTGCGTGCCGTCGGCCAGTTCCGTCGTCGCGCTGCGGATCCCCCGGCCCGCCCGCAGCGTGGCGACCAGTTCCCGGACCTCGGCGGGCAGCGGCGACGGCGCCCCGTGCTCGGCGGCGAGGACGTCGCCGACGCCGACCAGCGCCACCCAGGCCCCCAGCCGCCCGGCCAGCGCGCTCGCCAGTTCGCCGAGTCCGTCACCGGCCGCCCTGGTCAGCGCCTCGCGCGCGACCGCGATCCGCCGCTGTTCCCGCTGCCCTGCCTCGGCGAGCGCGACCGACACCGCCCGGCTGATCGCCAGGAACGGTGTCCGCGGCTGGACGATCAGCAGCGGGAGGCCGTGCCGGGCACACGCGGTCCGCAGCGAAGACGGCAACGTCTCGTAGGCGCCGGGGGTGAGCCCGAACCCCAGCGCGGAGATCCCGCTGGCGGCCAGCCGCCGGACGTAGAGGTCGACTTCGGAGGGCTCCGATGGCAGGTTCACCCCGGCGGTGAGCAGCAGTTCCGCCCCGAGCAGGTACGGCGCCGGGTCCCGCAGCTCGCTGACGTGCGCCCAACGCACCGGGGCGTCGAGCGCGCCCGGCCGCAGGGTCTCCACGACCGGGTCGAGTGCCAATTCCGGGTTGCCGACCACGGCCCGTAACGGGACATTCACATCCGAGTCGAGCGGATCGTGGGTTCGGGTCATTCCATCCTCATTCGCGCCGGAGTTCGGATGGATCATCCCATGTCGTTCAAGGCGCGAACGAACCTACGGTGGCCCGAAGCGAACAAAGCCCCAAGTCAAGGAGGACACCGTGGCCGGTGACTACGCGGTGATCGCGCTCTACATAGCGGGCATGATCGGGGTCGGCTGGTTCGGGCTGCGGCTCGCCAAGACCAAGTCCGACTACCTGGTCGCGGGCCGTCGCCTCGGCTGGTTCATGTACTCGGGCACGATGTCCGCGGTCGTCCTCGGCGGCGCTTCGACGGTCGGCGGCGTGAAGCTCGGCTACACCTACGGCATCTCCGGCGCCTGGCTCGTGATCGCGATCGGCGTCGGCATCCTGGTCCTCCACACGCTGTTCGCGCGGCGGCTGGTGAAGCTGCGCGT
Organism: Amycolatopsis thailandensis; assembly: GCF_042723255.1. Taxonomy (NCBI): domain Bacteria; kingdom Bacillati; phylum Actinomycetota; class Actinomycetes; order Pseudonocardiales; family Pseudonocardiaceae; genus Amycolatopsis; species Amycolatopsis thailandensis. Next base: position 10,895 of record NZ_JBHXJK010000169.1, on the reverse strand, counting down.
CTACACCGTCGGCGAAATGCTCGACCTGCGCTACGGCGGCTCCACGAGCGCCATCTCCGGCGTCGTCATGTGGGGCTACACGCTGATGCTGACCGTCACCTCGACGCTGGCGTTCGCCACCATCTTCAAGGTCCTCTTCAACGTGCCGAGCTGGGCGGGCATCGCCATCGGCGGGTCGATCGTGGTGCTCTACTCGGTGCTCGGCGGCATGTGGTCGATCACGCTGACCGACATCGTCCAGTTCGTCATCAAGACCATCGGCATCCTGCTGATCCTGCTGCCGGTCTCGATCGTCTCGGCCGGTGGCTTCGACGGGATGGCCGCGCGGCTGGACGAGAGCTACTTCGAGCTGACCGCCATCGGCGGCGACACGATCTTCACCTACTTCCTCATCTACAGCTTCGGGCTGCTGATCGGCCAGGACATCTGGCAGCGCGTGTTCACCGCCCGCACGCCCGGCATCGCCACCGGCGGCGGCGTGATCTCCGGCGTCTACTGCCTGGTCTACGGTCTCGCCGGCGCGCTGATCGGCACCTCGGCCAAGGCGCTGTACCCGAACCTCGCCAGCGCGCAGGACGCGTTCGCGACCATCGTCGAAGACCAGCTGCCCGCCGGGATCCGCGGCCTGGTGCTCGCGGCGGCGCTGTCGGCGATGATGTCGACCGCGAGCGGCGCGCTCATCGCCTGCTCCACGGTCAGTACGTCGGACCTGCTTTCCAAGCTGGGCCTCAAAAAAGCGGTCAACGAGGTCGCGCGGAACCGGGTCACCACGCTGGTCCTCGGCCTCGTCGCGATCGGCATCGCGATGATCGTGGACGACGTCGTCAACGCGCTGACCATCGCCTACGACATCCTCGTCGGCGGCCTGCTGGTCGCGATCATCGGCGGGCTGGCGTGGAAACGCGGCACCCGTCAAGGCGCGCTCGCGTCGATGGTCGTCGGTACCGTCGTGGTCATCACGTTCATGTTCGTCGACGGCGTCGAGGCCAACAGCCCGATCTACTGGGGCCTCGGCTCGAGCCTGGCGGTGTACCTGGTGGTCAGCTTCCTCACCCCGCGCACCTCGGACGAAAGCCTCACCGTGTGGACCCGCCGCCTGAACGGCAGCGCGGTCGCCGAAGAAGAAGAGGCGAAACTCGCCGCTTCGAAGTCCTGAAACCATTCAAAGGAGAAACAGTGGCTGAGCAAAGCCCGATCGGACCCGTCGACTCTTCGAGGGTGCCCCGGTTCGCCGGTTTCGCGACCTTCGCGAGGCTGCCGCGGCTCGATCAGGTCGAGCACGCGGACGTCGCCGTCGTCGGGGTGCCGTTCGACGCCGGCGTGTCCTACCGCCCCGGCGCGCGCTTCGGCCCCGCCGCGCTCCGTGAGGCCAGCCGGCTCCTTCGCCCGTATCACCCGGAACTCGACGTTTCGCCGTTCGCCGAAACGCAGGTCGTCGACGCCGGGGACATCGCGCTCAACCCGTTCAACATCGGCGAGGCGATCGAGACCCTGCAGGACGAGGCCGAGGCGCTGACCGCGGGCGGGACGCGGCTGGTGACCGTCGGCGGCGACCACACGATCGCGCTGCCGCTGCTGCGGGCGGCGGCGAAGAAGCACGGACCGGTGGCGCTGCTGCACTTCGACGCGCACCTCGACACCTGGGACACCTACTTCGGCGAGCCGTACACGCACGGCACCCCGTTCCGGCGGGCGTCCGAGGAAGGCCTCCTCGACACCGAAGCGCTGTCCCACGTCGGCACGCGCGGCCCGCTGTACGGCAAGCGGGACCTGGAAGAGGACCGCCGCCTCGGATTCGGCATCGTCACCTCCGGCGACGTCATGCGCCGCGGGGTCGCCGAGACCGTCGACGCGCTGCGCCAGCGCATCGGCGGCCGCCCGCTCTACATCTCGGTCGACATCGACGTGCTCGACCCGGCGCACGCGCCGGGTACCGGCACCCCCGAAGCGGGCGGGATGACCAGCCGCGAACTGCTGGAGATCCTGCGCGGGCTGCGGGACTGCAACCTCGTCGGAGCGGATGTCGTCGAGCTGGCCCCGGCTTACGATCATGCCGAGATCACCGCCATCGCGGCTTCCCACGTCGCCTACGACCTGGTGAGCCTGCTCAGTTTGGGGAAGGGCGCATGACCAGCACTGAACGGATAGGCGGCGACGTAGTCGTCGAAACCCTCCACGCGCTCGGCGCGGACACCGTGTTCGGCCTGCCCGGCCAGCACGCGCTCGGCCTGTTCGAAGCGTTGCGGCGCACGGACGACCTGCGTGTCATCAGCTCGCGGGTGGAGAACAACCTGGCGTTCGCGGCCGACGGGCACGCTCGTGCCCGGCTCGCGGCGGACCCCGAGGGCCCGGTCCCGGTGACGCCGATGATCGTGTCGACCGGCCCCGGCGCGCTGCTGACTTTGGCTTCACTGCAGGAATCCCGGGCGGCGTCGGTCCCGGTGCTCGGGATCTCCAGCCAGATCCCGGTCGCCGGGCTCGGCGGCGGACGGCACGGGTACCTGCACGAATTGCCCGATCAGCAGGCCAGTTTCCGCGACGTGGTGAAGTCGGTGCACGTGGTGCGCACCGTCAGCCAGATCCCGACGGCGTTGCGCGAGGCGTGGGAATCCGCGGCGACCGCGCCGTACGGTCCGGTGTGGGTCGAAATCCCGCAGGACATCCTGCTGGCGACGACGGATCTGCCGCGGATCACCTCGGTGACGGCGCGGCCCGCTCCGCTCGCGCCGTTGCCGGAGCTCGTCACCGAAGCCGCGAATCTCCTTGGCACGGCGAAGAATCCGGTGATCCTCGCCGGTGGCGGCGCCCTGCGCTCGGGCGCGAGGGCGGAGCTGAAGGCGCTCGCGGAGGCCTTGCGCGCGCCGGTGCTGTCGACGTTCGGCGGCAAGGGCGTCTTCGGCTGGGACCACGAACTTTCCGGGCAGTCCTGGCTTGAGGACTGGCACAGCACCGAGTTCCTCTCGGACGCGGATGTGCTGCTGGTACTAGGTTCCGGGCTCGGCGAGCTGTCCAGCAACTATCGCGAGTTCGCCCCGCGCGGCCGGATGATCCAGGTCGAGGCCGATCTCGGGAAGCTGGAGTCGAACTACCCGGCGCTGGGCATCCACGCCGACGTCCGGCTCGCCCTGCAGGCGCTGCTGGAGCAGGTGCCGTTCCGCCAGTCCGACGGCGTCGCCGAAAAGGCGGTGGCGGACCTGCTGGCCAAGGTGCGCGGACGCCTCGACGGCCAGCCACTCGAAGTCGAGCGCAAGCTGATCGACGACATCCGCGCGGCGGTGCCCGAGGGCACGCAGACGTTCTGGGACATGACGATCGCGGCCTACTGGGCCTGGTCGGCGTGGAATCCCGAGGGCGCGCCGATCCACACCGCCCAAGGCGCGGGCGGGCTCGGCTACGGCCTGCCCGGCGCGCTCGGCGGCGCCGCGGCGACCGGCGGCCCGGCGCTCGCGGTGTCCGGTGACGGCGGCGCGATGTACGGCATCGCCGAGCTGGCCACGGCGGTCCAGCACGGGCTGGACGTCACGTGGCTCGTCATCGACGACGGCGGTTACGGCATCCTGCGCGAGTACCTGACCGGCGCTTTCGGCCAGTCCACCGCCACCGAACTCGCGCGGCCCGATTTCGCCGCCCTGGCGAAGTCTTTCGGCGTCAGCGCCACTGTGTCCTCTTTGGACACCGTCGGGAAGGACCTGGCCGAAGCGCTGGGCACCCCCGGTCCGTCGGTGGTCGTCCTCCCCGCCCTCCTGAAGATGTTCGAGCCGACCCACCTGGAGAAGAAATGACTCAGGTCCTCAATTTCGTCGACGGCGCCGAGGTCCCGGCGGCGGGCTCCCGGACGCTCGACCTGACGAACCCCGCCACCGGCGAGGTCTTCGGCACCAGCGTCCTGTCCGAGCAGTCCGATGTGGACGCCGCGCTGGAGGCCGCCGGACGCGCGTTCAAGGTGTGGCGCAAGAGCACACCCGCGCAGCGGCAGCTCGCGCTATTGAAGATCGCCGACGCGGTCGAGGCTCGCGCGGAGGCGTTCGCCGAGCTCGAAATCCGCGAGACCGGCAAGATCCGCGCCGTCGTGCTGGAGGAGGAGATCCCGGAGTGCGTCAGCGCGCTGCGGTTCTTCGCCGGCGCGGCGCGGCAGCTCGAAGGCACCGCGTCCGGGGAGTACCTGCCGGGGCACAGCTCGGCGATCCGCCGCGAACCGGTCGGCGTGTGCGCGCAGATCGCGCCGTGGAACTACCCGCTGATGATGGGTGTCTGGAAGATCGCCCCGGCGCTGGCGGCGGGCAACACCGTCGTGCTGAAGCCCGCGGAGACCACGCCGTCGACGGCCGTGCTGCTGGCGAAGGTCGCGGCGGAATTCCTGCCGCAGGGCGCTTTCAACGTGCTGTGCGGCGACCGCGACACCGGCCGCGCGCTGGTGAAGCACCCGATCACCGAACTGGTGTCGATCACCGGGTCGACCCGCGCCGGCATCGACGTCGCCACCGTCGCGGCGGCCGACCTCAAGCGCACGCACCTGGAACTCGGCGGGAACGCGCCGCTGCTGGTCTTCGGCGACGTGAACCTCGCCGAGGCCGCGGAGGGCATCGTCGGCGCGGCGTTCTACAACGCCGGGCAGGACTGCACCGCGGGCAGCCGGGTGCTGGTGGACGCGGCGATCCACGACGAGTTCGTCGCGGAACTGACCAAGGCCGCCGCCGCGCAGAAGCCCGGCACGGATTTCGGCCCGCTCAACAGCGAGGCGCAGTTCGGCCGGGTCCGCGGGCTCGTCGAACGACTGCCGTCGCACGCCCGCGTGGAGACCGGCGGCACCCCCGCCGGTGACCGCGGATTCTTCTTCTCCCCCACCGTGATCTCGGGTCTGAAGCAGGACGACGAGATCGTGCAGGAGGAGATCTTCGGCCCGGTGATCACCGTCCAGTCCTTCGCGGACGAGGACGAGGCGGTGCGCCTGGCCAACGGCGTCCCGTACGGGCTGGCGTCGTCGATCTGGACCCACGACCTGTCACGCGCGACCCGCGTTTCGGGCGAACTCGACTTCGGCTGCGTCTGGGTCAACACCCACGGGCCGCTGGTCTCGGAAATGCCCCATGGCGGCTTCGGGCACTCGGGCCACGGGAAGGACCTCTCGTCCTACTCCTTCGCCGAGTACACCCGCGTCAAGCACGTCATGACCCGCTTCGCCTGACCGCGTTTCGTCCTCTGAACGCGGTAGTTGGCAGTACGAACCACCGCATTCAGAGGACGAAACGCGCACTTGGAGGTCCCCATGGGTGACAAGGTCACCGAAGTCGAGCAGCACGGCATCGCGCCGATCCCGCCCGAGGAACAGACTTCGCGTCCGCGCGACCTGTTCCGGATGGCGTTCGGCGGCGCGAACACCTTCGCCACCATCATCCTCGGGACCCTCCCGATCGCCTTCGGCCTGAGTTTCCGGGCGGCGGTGGCCGCCACCGTCGCGGGCGTGGTCGTCGGCGCGCTGGTGCTCTCGCCGATGTCGTTGTTCGGCCCGCTCACCCGGACCAACAACGCGGTCTCCTCCGGCGCGCACTTCGGCGTCGTCGGCCGCTGTGTCGGCTCCTTCCTCTCCCTGCTGACGGCGATCACCTTCTTCGCCATCTCGGTCTGGGTGAGCGGCGACGCCGTCGCCGGTGCGGCACAACGGCTTTTCGGCTTCGACGGCGGCGAAGTGCTGCGCGGTGTCGCGTACGGCGTCATCGCGATCGCGACGCTGGTGGTGTGCATCTACGGCTACCGGTTCATGCTGCTGGTGAACCGGGTCGCCGTGGTGCTGGGCACGGCGATCATGCTGCTCGGGATCATCGCCTACGGCGGCACGTTCGACCCCGGGTTCGCCGGCACCGGCACGTACGCGCTCGGGGGCTTCTGGCCGACCTGGATCCTCGCCGCGCTCACCACGATGGCGAACCCGATCTCGTTCGGCGCCTTCCTCGGCGACTGGACGCGCTACATCCCCGCGCGCCACAGCCGCCGTTCCCTGCTGGCGGCGCCGTTCCTGGCGCAGGTGGCGACGCTGCTGCCGTTCGGGTTCGGCATCGCCACCGCGACCCTGGTCGCGGATCCGGCCGACTACATCACCGGCCTGACCGCGATCTCCCCGCTCTGGTACGCGATCCCGCTGATCGTGGTCGCGCTGATCGGCGGCCTGTCCACCGGCACGACGTCGCTCTACGGGACCGGGCTGGACTTCAGTTCGATCTTCGTGAAGCTGAGCCGGGTCCAGGCGACGCTGCTGATCGGCTCGCTCAGTGTCGTGTTCATCTTCGTCGGCAATTTCGTGCTGGACATGGTGTCCAGCATCAACGCCTTCGCCACGCTGATCGTGCTGTGCACCTCACCGTGGATGGTGATCATGATGATCGGGTTCGTGCTGCGGCGCGGGTTCTACGACCCGGACGACCTCCAGGTGTTCAACCAGGGCCGCAAGGGCGGGCGCTACTGGTTCACCCGCGGAGTGAACTGGCGCGCGATGGCCGCGTGGATCCCGGCGACGACGCTGGGCCTGCTGACCGCCAACACGCCGATGATCGCCGGGCCGCTCAAGGACGTCGCGGGCGGCGTCGACATCAGCATGGTCGTGACGCTGTGCACGGCGGCGATCGCGTATCCGGTGCTGGTGAAGCTCTTCCCCGAGCCCCGCGAGGTCTACCGGCCCGGGAGCGCCGCGGAGCCCGCGCCCGGGCCGGACCTGGAACCTCAGCCGCAGTCGGCCGCCTGACGCGGATCGGCCGGATACCGCAAGGAGTTCCGGCCGACCGCGCCGGTCAGGTTGTCCCAGAACCGTCCCGCGGTGAGCGGGGCACGGACCGAGTCCAACATCTCGCGTACTTCGGGGCACTGGACGGCCTTGCGCGCCGCGAGGATGTCTTCGGCGGCGAACCCGTTGGCGTCGCCGGTCGCGTCGACCTCCGTCTTGCCCGCCTCGCCGATCGCCCACGTCGGGCTGATGTCCTTCTCGTGTCCGCTGCGGCTGGCGAACACGAGCGTGGTGTGGGAGGCGATCGAGTTCACCAGTCCGTACCCGTCGTGCACACGGACGTCCCGCGGCATGACGAGCCCGAAGGCGCCGATGCTGCCGGAGAACACCGTGCTGTACGGCTTGTCGGAGGCGTACTGACGCCAGGCCCCGGCGCGATACACCAGCACCGAGGGGCCGGGCAGGTTCCGGACGGCCGCCATCGCGACAGGGAGGTCCAGGTCCGGCGACCGCATGTAGTCCTCGATGGTCACCGGATGCTCGTGCCGGGTGACGGCGGACCAGTAGCCGCGCTCGTCCGCGATGCCGGAGGCCTTGTTGTACGCCTTGGGGGCGTCCTCGTACGGCACCCGCAGCCAGCCCAGCGCGACGACACCCCAGACGCCCACCCCGGCGAGGACGACGGCCGTCCAGCGGGTGAACGGCAGGGCCATGACCGGGAGCAGGGCCGCGAACAACGCGGGCAGCAGCATGCGGCCGTGCATGAAGTCCCCGCCGAGCCGGATGACGTACAACGCCAGCGCCAGCCCGGAGAGCAGCGGGAACGCGATGAGCGCCCACAGCGCCCGGTTCCGCGGCACCCGGCGCAGCAGCAGCACCAGTGCGGCCGCCAGCAGCAGCACCGGTACCCAGAGGTAGTACGGGGAGACGAGATCGGCGAGGTACCGCCAGCCACGGCCCCAGTGCGCGGAGGACGCTTCCTTGGCCAGCGCGGTGTTCGGCGTGAGCAGCCCGTAGTAGCCCATGCGGAAGATCTGGTACGCCACCGGCAGCGCGCCCGCGACCGCGAGGAGGCCGAGCAGATGCTTCCAGCCCCGCCACCCGGCGACCATCATCCCGATGAACGCGAGCGCGCTGAACAGCGCGAGGTCCGGGCGCACCAGCGGGCCGAGCCCGATCACGAGCGCGACCGGCCAGGCCCGCACCGTGTCCCCGTCGAGGGCGAGCCGGACGACGAGCCACCACGTGAGGCCGAGCCAGAACGTGATGAGCCCGGTTTCCAGCCCGGAGGTGGCGAAATCACGGAAGGGCGGCAGCACGCAGACCAGCAGGGCGCCCGCCGGGACGGCCAGCCCCGATCCGGTGGGCCGGTGGAACCTCCGCGCGCCGTCCATGGCGAACCAGAGACCCGCGACGGCCAGCACCAGCCCGGAGAGCACGGCGGCCCATTCCAGCTTGATCCCGAGCAGCCCGAGCCCGGCCACGAGGAACGTCCACAGCGTGCTGGTGTTCGCCTCGACCCGCTCGCCGGCGTTGAACACCGGCCCGTCGCCTTCGAGGAGGTTCCGGACCGTCCGCAGCACGATGAGGCCGTCGTCGCTCATCCACCGGCGGCGCCAGGCCAGTTCGGCGAACACCACCGCGGCCAGACCGAAGAGAATCCAGGTCCATACGCGCGGCCTGCGATACCAAGCCCGGGTCACGTCGGATTCCGCCTCGAGCAGGCCCGTAGTCGACACTGGTCGTCCCCTTCTCGGCCGGTGAAACGGCCACGTCAAAACCAGGGGATCACCCTATTGGGCGGGCAGGTGACGGCGGAGCCCGACCCTAGGCGAAGCGTCGCAGCACTCCGAGGAACAGCGCGTCGAAGGCGCGGTCCGGGAGCACCCGGCGCACGAACAGGATCGGCTTCGCCCCGAGACCCGCGGCATAGCGGGTCTTCGGGCGCCGGGCCCGGACCGCCTTCAGGACGACGTCGGCGATCACCTTCGGGTGGGAGCCGCGCGCGGCCTGGCCGAAGAACTTCGCCAGCGCCTTGGCTTGCGGCGCGTAGGCGGTTTCCCCCGAGGTCTTGAGCAGGTTCTCGACGGCGATGCCGCCCCATTCGGTCTTGATGGCGCCGGGTTCGATCACCACGACGTCGACGCCGAACGGCTTGAGCTCCAGCCTCAGCGAGTCGCTCAGCCCTTCGACCGCGAACTTGGTCGAGTGGTACCAGCCGCCGAGCGGTTCGTAGATCTTGCCGCCGATCGACGAGACGTTCACGATCTTGCCCGAGCCTTGGGCGCGCATATGCGGCGTGGTCAGCTGGACGAGCCGCGCGAGGCCGAACAGGTTGACCTCGAACTGGTACTTCCCCTCCGAGAGCGGCACGTCCTCGAAGGCCCCGTACGAGCCGTAGCCCGCGTTGTTGACCAGGACGTCGATGCGGCCGGACTCCTCGATGATCTTTTCGATGCCCGCGACCATCGACGCGTCGTCGGTGACGTCCATCGCGAGGACCTTGACCCCGCGTTCGGCGATCCCGGTCATCCGCTCGACACGCCTCGCGGCGCCGTAGACGGTGTAGCCCGCGTCGCGCAGGGCGAGGGCGGTGGCTTCGCCGATTCCCGCGGAAGCGCCCGTGACCAGTGCGACCTTCATGTCCCGCTCCTAACTAACTGGTTGGTTGCAAATTGAGGTTGCCACGGCCCCGACTAGCTGTCAACCAACCAGTTAGTTAGACTGGGTCACATGGTCAGGGACAAGGAAGCGACCAAGCGGAAGCTGCTGGACGCGGCGACGACCGAGTTCGCCACGTACGGCATCGCGGGCGCGCGGGTGGACCGCATCGCGAAGAACGCCGGCGCCAACAAGGCGCTGATCTACGCCTACTTCTGCAGCAAGGAGTACCTGTTCGAGACCGTTGTGCAGGAGCAGGTGGACGCGGCGATCAAGGCGGTCCCGATCACCCCCGACGACCTGCCCGGCTACGCGGGACGGCTGTTCGACCGCTACCTGGAGCATCCCGAAGTCCTGCGGCTCATGGGCTGGCTGCGGCTGGAGAACGGCTTCGACGCCGTTCCGGAGGCGGAAGTTCGGGCACACGCGGACAAGGTGGCCGCGATCCGGGCCGCGCAGCGTTCGGGTTCCGTGCCGGACCACTTCGACGCCGAGGAACTGCTGAGCCTCGTCCTGCACCTGTCGTTCCTGAGCTTTTCCTCCCCCGCCGCGACCCGCGACCTCGTCGTCCGCTCGGTCGCCCGGCTCACGGGAACCTGAGGCGGTTTTCGCGCGACCACTGGGTTACATCACCTGGGAGGTCGTCTTGCAACGCCGAACTTTTCTGCGTGCTTCAGCCTTGTCCGCCGGTCTGGCGGGCGTGACCGCGCCCGCCGCTTCCGCCGCCACCCCGTTGCGGGTGCAGATCCTGATGTACGACGGCGTGGAGGAACAGGACTTCATCGCACCCGTCGAAGTACTCGGCCTGACGGGGAAGCTCACCGGCGGGGCCGTGGTCTCGTCACTCGTGGGGCTACGGCCGGGTCCGGTGCGCTGCACCTACGGCACCGTCGTCGAGGTCCCGCGGGCCTGGTCGCCGGGCGAAGCCGACGTCCTCGTGGTGCCCGGCGGCGGCTACACCGACCGGAACGGCCCCGGCGTCCACCGACTCAACGCGGATCAGGGTTTCCTGCGCCGCCTCGCCGCTTCGCGGGCGCTGCCGGTCGGGATCTGCACCGGAACGATGGTGCTGTCCGCGGCGGGCCTGACGAAGGGCCGGAACGCGACGACGCACAACGGCGCGAAGGCGGATCTGGCCGCTCAGGGCGCGAAGGTGATCGACGCGCGTGTCGTCGACGACGGCGACCTGATCACCGGCGGCGGGATCACCGCGGGGCTCGAGGTCTCGCTCTGGCTCGTGGAGCGCTTCTTGGGCGCGAAGGCGGCTCAGCGGGCCGAGGTGGTGCTGGAGTACGAGCGGCGGGGCACCGTCTGGCGGGCCTGACGCGTGCAATGAAAGGTCCCTTCATTGCAAAATTTGCAATGAAGGGACCTTTCATAGCGCTTGCCAGGTAGCCGGACGCCTACCCTGGCCCCGGAGTGGGGGTGTGTGGAAATAGGGACGTTGAGTGTCCCTGTTTACACACACCCCGCCCGATCCGCGCGGGGCGGGGGCGAAAACACGAGCCCGGTCACCACC
>NZ_JBHXJK010000168.1:0-15759 GCF_042723255.1 Amycolatopsis thailandensis | reverse complement strand
TTAAGGCATGTTTTTGGGTCTCTAGGTCCCTCAAGGAGGCCTTCACGGACTTGACACCTGGCAGGACACCTTTGACTTACCTATCAATAACCCGAATCGCCACTTACGACCCCGCGATTAAATCGCCTATTCGATAACAAATCCGTCCACAGTGGACGCCTGGAGCCTGGCTGCGTGTGAGGGCCTCCTTCCCTCGGCTGAGCCGAGGGAAGGAGGCCTTCACGCGCGGAACCACCCACGCAAGGAGCCGGCTACTTGCGGTCCGCCTCGATGATCTCGAACAGACTGGTCCACGAGTTCCGCCCGTACCCCGCGGCGATCGCCCGGTCGTAGTGCGACTTGACCGCCTCCGGCAGCGCCACGTCGATCCCGGCGTCCCGGCTCGCCTGCACGATGTGGTCGGCGCTCGCGCCCATCATGATCACGTCGGCCTCTTCGCCGGGGTGGTCACCCTTCTCGATCTGCTCGACCGCGGCTTCCAGGTAGAAGTCCATCATCGCGAAGTTGTCCTTGGCGTACGGCATGAACTTCTCCAGCGGTACCCCGGCCGAACGCACCAGCGCGCTCGCGTGCATGAACGCCGAGAGCGAGTTCAGGAAGATGTCCAGCTGCGCCTGGTAGAACAGCTGCGCCAGCCGGACGTCCTCGCCGAGGAAATCCGGCCGTCCGATCAGCGCCAGGGTCTCGCGATACTTCTCGAAAACCTCGGCCGGACCGCTGTAGAAGACGTACGCCTCGTTCTTGCCCACCAGTTCGGCCGGCACCATCACGCCGCCGGCGATGAACTTCGCGCCACGGGCCTCGACCCACTCGGCGGCTTTGCGCGTCTTCTCCGGGGTATCCGAGCTGAGGTTGACGATCACCTTGCCCGCCAACGCTTCCTCCGCCTTGCCGAGGATGTCGTACATCGCCGCGTAGTCGGTGAGGCTCAGCAGCACCAGTTCCGACGCCGCCACGGCGTCCGCCGGGGTCTCGGCGCGTACGGCACCCGCGGCGACGACGCCGTCCGCGCGGCTCGCGGTGCGGTTCCAGACGGTCACTCCGTGGCCGTTCTCCAGGAGTACCCGGACCATGGCCTGTCCCATCGGGCCGAGCCCGATCAGTGTGATCATTGTGTTTTCCTTTACTTCTTGAGGATTTCGATGACGCCGACGAGGTCCTCGGCGCCGTGTCCGGCGGCGACCCGCTTGTCCATCAGCGGTTGCAGCGGGGCGAGCAGTTCGGCGCTGACGCCTTGTTCCGCCGCGGCCTTGGCGAGGTTCGGGAAGGCCGCCGCCTGCATCCCGATGTTCGACACGACGTCGGTCACGTAGTCGCCGTCGTCGATCTGTTGGGCAGTGCGCTCCAGGAAGCCGCTCATCGCGTCCATCCAGCCGCGAAGCAGCGGAGCGAACTCCCTCGCCTTGACCCCGGCCGAGCCGACCAGGCTGAAGGCCTGGATGACGCCGATGAAGTTGCCGTACATCCCGCTGAGCAGCGCGATGTCGTACAGAGGAGCCAGCCCCGGGTCGGCGCCGAGGTAGTTGACGCCGCCGAAGGTGTCGAGCGCCATCCGGGCCCGGGCGAGGACGGTGCCCGAGCCGCTGTAGAAGATGAATGCCGCCGGAGTGCCGATCATCGGCGGGACGGCCATGATTCCGCCGTCCAGATACTCCGCGCCCAGTTCCTCGGCCCAGGCGCCCATCTCGCGCGCCTGGCCGGGGGTGCCGTTGGTCAGGTTGATCAGCTGCCGTCCCGCGAGCCCGGCCGCGACGGGGTCGAGGACCTCGTGCACCGAGTCGTAGTCGAGAAGGCAGGCGATCACGATCTCGTTCGCCGCGAGAGCCTCGGACACGGTCGAGGCGACCGTGGCTCCCTTCGCCGCCACTCCTTCGGCGCGGCTGGCGGTCCGGTTCCACGCGGTGACCGGATGGCCCGCGGCCAGTAGTGCCTCCACGAGCGCGACTCCCATCGCGCCCAGCCCCAGCACCGTCACCGGGGTCTTGCCGTGTTCGCTCATGGGACCACCGTGACGCCGCCCGCGCACGGATCGCTGCGGGTCCGCGCACGACGCCGCGCACGAACTGTCGGTGCCTCGCGCTAACGTCGGTTTCGTGCGTTTCGGAGTGCTTGGTCCCCTCGCCGCGTGGACGACCGCGGGCGAGCCCGTCGTCGTGCCCGAGGCGAAGGTCCGGCTCCTGCTCGCCGGGCTGCTGAGCCGGGAGGGCAGGGCGGCGTCGGTGTCGTCGCTGGCCGACGATCTGTGGGGCGAGCATCCGCCGGGCAATCCGGGCAACACCCTGCAGACCAAGATCTCCCAGCTGCGCCGCGCGCTCGATCGGGCCGAGCCGGGCGCCCGGGAGATCGTGACGCATCATCCCGCCGGGTACGTCCTCGCCGTCGACCCCGGAGACCTGGACGTCCACCGGTTCCGCGCGCTCACCGCCCGCGCCCGTGACACCGTCGATCCGCGAGCTCGCGCCGCCCTGCTGGCGGACGCGCTGGCCTTGTGGCGAGGGCCCGCGTACGCCGGATTCGAGGACGAACCCTTCGCCGTCGCCGCCGCGCAGCGCCTGGAGGAGGAAAGACTGCTCGCCGAAGAGGAGCGAGCCGAAGCGCGGCTGGCGCTCGGTGAACACGGCGTCGTCACCGGGGAGCTGGCCGGTCTGGTCTCGCGGCATCCGCTCCGGGAGCGGCTCCGCGGCCTGCTGATGCGCGCGTTGTACGCCGCCGGGCGGCACAGTGAAGCGCTCGAAACCTATGCCGAGCTGCGGTCTCGTCTGCGTGACGAGACCGGCCTCGAACCAGGGCCGGATATCGCGGCCCTGCACCAGGCGATCCTCACCCGGAGCCCGGATCTCGAACCAGTCCGCGCCGCCGAGCCGGTACGCGGGAACCTGCCGGAGTCGCTGACCGAGTTGATCGGCCGTACGACGGCGGTCAAAGAGGTCGGAGCACTCGTCACCGACGCACGGCTGGTCACCCTCACCGGCCCCGGCGGGGTCGGCAAGACCAGGCTCGCCATCGAGGCCGCGTCGCGGCTCGCGATGGCCGACGGCACCTGGTTGGTCGAGCTGGCGGGCCTGGACAACGTCGAGTGCCCGACGTGCCCGCCCGAAGACCTCGTCGCCGTCGTCCTGACAGCTGTACTGGACCTCCGAGAGGAGGCCACCTCGGCCAAGACGCTGACGCAGTCGCTGGCAGACGCCTTGCGGGACAAGGAGATCCTGCTCGTCCTGGACAACTGCGAGCAGGTCGTCGAGCCGGTCGCGGCTCTCGTGGAACGGCTTTTGGCGGCGGCTCCTCACCTGCGGGTGCTCGCCACCAGCCAGGAACCGCTCGGCCTGCCCGGGGAACACGTCTGGGCGGTCCCGCCGCTCGCACTGCCCGACGAGACGGATTTCGCCGCCGTCCGCGAATCGAGTGCGGTCAGGCTGTTCGCCGCACGGGCCGCGGCCGCGGCCCCGGGATTCGTGCTCGACGCGGAGAACGCGGACGTGGTCGCCCGGATCTGCCGGACGCTCGACGGGATCCCGCTCGCGCTCGAACTCGCCGCCACCCGGGTCCGGACGCTCGGCGTGCACGAACTCCTCACCCGTCTCGACGACAGGTTCGGTGTCCTGTCCTCAGGCAGGCGCGGCGGTCCGCGCCGTCAGCAGACCCTCCGCGCGATGATCGACTGGAGCTGGAGCCTGCTGAGCGAGCCCGAGCGGGTCGTGCTGCGCAGGCTCGCCGTCCACGCCGAAGGCTGCGGACTCGACTCGGCGGAGGCGGTCTGCGCGGGCGACGGGATCGGCTCCGCCGACGTCCTGGACCTGCTGTCCCGGCTCGTCGACCGATCGCTCGTGGTCAGCAGGCCGGACAGGTCCGGCGGTCCGCGGTTCCGGCTGCTGGAATCCGTCTCCGCGTACGCCCTGGAACACGCCGAGGAGGCAGGCGAACTCGAAGACCTGCACCTGCGGCACGCCCGTTTCCACGTCGAGCTGGCCGAGCGCGGCGACGCCGGTCTGCGCGGCAAGGAACAGCGGCGCTGGCTGGACAGGCTCGACGCCGAAGGAGCCAATACCCGCCGTGCGCTGGAAACGCTGCTGCGGCAAGGCGAGCATCGGCTCGCGTTGCGGCTGGTGAACGCGACGACCTGGTTCTGGTTCCTTCGCGGCAGGCTCACCGAGGCCAGGCGCTCGCTGAACCTCGTACTCGCCACGGACATCACCACCGGCGACGAGTACGCGCAGGCTCTCGGCTGGTGCACCGGCATCGCCGTGCTCGACGGCACCTGCACGGAGGGCGCTTCGGAGGAGGCCATGTGGGGCATCGTCGATCCCGTGACACGGGCCCGGACCCTGTGGTTTCTCGGCTACGCGTGGTCCACGATCGGCGACCTGTGCCGCGCGGAGAAGCTCACGCTCGGCGCGCTGGAGGCCGCTCGCGACGCCGGTGACGACTGGAGCGCCGCCGCCGCGCTGAGCGACAGGGCGAGTCACCTGATCTCCGGCGGTGATCTCACCGGCGGCGGCCGGATGGCCGCCCAGAGCGCCGCGATCTTCGACGGGCTTGGCGAGCGCTGGGGCTGGCTCCAGGCGTCGTTCGTCCTCGGCATGCTGGCTTCGATCGCCGGGGACTACGACCACGCGGCCCGCGTCCATCGCGAGAGCCTTCGCCGCGCGGAGGAGCTCGAGCTGTGGCCGGAGGTCGCCTACAAGCTGTCCTGGCTCGGCCGGACAGCGCTGCTCGTCGGCGACTTCGCCGGCGCGGCGGAGTTCCACGAGCGGGCCAGGGCGTTGGCCGTCGAGCACAGCTTCAAGCCCGGCGAGGTCTATGCCGAAACCGGGCTGGCGCTCGGGGAGCGGCGGCAAGGGCGGTTCGAGGACGCGGAGCGGCGTTTGTCGTCCATTCTGGACTGGCACCGCCGGGTGGATTCCGAAGCGGGCAGCACGCTGATCCTCGCCGAGCTCGGGTTCATCGCCGAGCAGCGCGGGGACACGGCGAAGGCGAAGCAGCTCCATTCGGACGGCCTGGCGATCGCGCGTCACGGCGGGGATCCTCGCGCGATCGCTCTCGGCCTGGAAGGTCTGGCCGGCGCGCAGGCGGCAGCCGGTGCACATCGCCTGGCGGCCCGGTTGCTGGGCGCGGCCGCGGCCTCCAGGGAATCGGCGGGCGCTCCCCTGGCGAAGGGCGAACGCGGCGACGTCGACAGGATCACCGGCGGCCTCGTGGAGGCGCTCGGAGAAAACGCATTCTCCGAAGAGAGCGCGACAGGAGCGGCGACACCGATCGATCATCTGGTGACCGAGAGTCAATGATCGTGCACCCGG
Organism: Amycolatopsis thailandensis; assembly: GCF_042723255.1. NCBI lineage: Bacteria > Bacillati > Actinomycetota > Actinomycetes > Pseudonocardiales > Pseudonocardiaceae > Amycolatopsis > Amycolatopsis thailandensis. Next base: position 10,465 of record NZ_JBHXJK010000168.1, on the reverse strand, counting down.
GTCACCACAATGGACCATCCCTTACTTCACGTCGGCAACAAACAGTGATTTCTTTCTGTCCCCGAGCCGCCTTGACCGGTAGCGTGCGTATCCATGCGGGTGAGGTGGGGGGCTCCCGGCGGGCCCAGGGTGACAATGCCGTGGCGAGCGGCTCCGCGGGCGGCTTTGAGCAGCCCTTTGACTTTGATCATCGCCGCGGTGACGGCGTTGCTGGCCTGTTTCCTCGGCACCGCCGCCGTCCTCCAGGCCTCGGCCGCGGGCGGCGCGGCCGTCACGTACCAGTCCGGCCTTGCGTGCCCGGACTACTACGGACCGGTCTTCAGCAAGGACAACGTCCCGGCCGCGGTCGCTCCGCAGGTCATCGACTCGGTCCGCAGGAACGCTCCGGCGCACGGTTTCGCCCAGCCGGTCACCTCCCGCTACACGCCTTATCTCTTGGGCACCGAGTTCAACGGCGATCCCAACTACAAGGTCACCATCGCCCATCGGGACCAGGCGGTTCAAGGCCACCTCGACCTCGTGGACGGGACAGCCGCCGCCGGCGGGCTTCTGCTGGGCACCGTCGTGGCCAAGGCGGAGGGAATCAAGACCGGGGCGGTCCCGAAGCTTCAAGGCGCTCCGTTCCCTCCGGTGACCGGGCTGTACCGCGACATCTCCGACCCGGCGCCGCGCTGGTGGTGCTCGCAGCAGCGGAACGCCGTCGTCAGCAGGCTCGCCAACGACCCACTCGACTCGGTCATGTTCGCCACCGACGGGAAGACGTTCGACGACGCGATCCGCACCTTGGGCGTCCCGGCGATCGCCACACTGCACATGTCTTTCTACGAGACTCCGCCCAAGACCATCAGCGAGGCCGAGGACCTGCTGGAGCGGTCGAAGGCGCTCATCGCGGACGTCAAGGCCGATCTCGGTGCCCGAGGTCTCGGTGACGCGGTCGTCGGGTCGCTGCCGTTCGAACGTTCGGTGGAGATCAGCAACCAGGCCGAATCGAACGTCCTGATCTCGATCCTGCCGCTCGCGGCGATCAGCATCCTGGTCGGCTGCGCCGGGATCGGCACGGTCGCATTGCAGTGGTACCAGCGACGGCACCCGCAACTGAGGCTGTTGTCCGCCCGTGGCAGCGGACCGGGAGCGCTGGGGCTGCTCGCCGTGGCCGAACTCGGGCTGCCCATCGTCGTCGGCGGTGCGGCGGGCGCGGCACTCGCCCGGCTGTTGCTGGGGGTCTACGGTCCACCAGGCGAACTGGGCGACGGGGCATTGCTGACGGGATCGCTCGTCGCGGCCGTGATCCTGCTCGTTTCACTCGGCCTGCTGGCCGGGGTGATCGCCTTCCGCACCCACCGCGAGTTCGAACTCGGCAGGGTCAGGTCCGGACGGCGCAAGGGCGTGAAGCTCCTGGCGATCTTCCCGTGGGAACTGGTGACCGCCGGTGTCGCCCTGCTCGGCTGGACCCGGCTCGTCGACTACGGCAAGGGATCCCGGCTCGGCAACCCGCTCCCCCAGGTCGACCCGCTCGCGCTCACCTATCCGGTGTTCGTCGTGCTCACCGTCGGCCTCCTCGCCGCACGGCTGGCCTGGCTCGGGTTGCTCGCCTCGCATCGTGCGCGGCTGTGGTCCCGGCCGGCGCTGCAACTGGCGATCCGCCGGCTGGCCAGCGCCCGCGCACCGGTCACCGGGGTGCTCGTGATCGGCACGCTGGCCATCGGGACACTGGCGACCGGCATCGGCATCGCCCGCGGCCAGGAAGAGGCCCTGCAGACGAAGTCGGCCATCTTCGTCGGCGCCGAGACCCGGGTCGACACCGAAAGCGTGGTCGGTACCGGGAAGGTCGCGCTTCCCAGCGGGATCACCGCCAACACCACGATCGTCGGCGAGCTGACCGGCACCGGCAACGTCGTGCTGGTCGTGGATCCGCGGACCTTCCGGCGCGGCGCCACGCTCGCCCGGCTCGACGCCGCCGAAGTCGACCGGCTGCTCGGCAGCCTGTCGAGCCCCGGCCCTGGCATCCCGGCGATCCGGATCGGGACCGACGCCAAGCAGAAACCCGCGCTGGCCGCCGGACTCCCCGAGGCCAGGACGATCGGCGAGATGCCGATGTTCCCCATCATCGGCACCAAGGCCGGGTATGTGATCTCGCGGGAATCGCTCAGCGCCGCGCAGCTGAACGCCGTTCCGAAATGGAGCTTGCTGTCCGGCTCGTCGATGACGCAGGTGACCGAGGCGCTGACGTCGGTGGGAGTGGCCACCGCCGTCAACCGCGTCACCCGTGAGTCCGCGCTCGACGCGCTTCCGTTCTACGTCGTGTCCTGGACCTTCTCGTTCATGGCGCTGCTCGGCGCCGTGCTCGGCGTGGTGGCGGTGCTGTCGCTGCTGGTCGCGGTCGAGGTCCGCCGGCGGCAGAACGCGCTGGCGGGCGCGTTGGTGCTGCGGATGGGGATGCGGCCGCGGGCGCTGCTGGCGAGCCATCTGATGGAACTGGGCACGCTCAGCGGGCTCGCGGTGGTCATCGGCGTCGTCTGCGGGATCTCGGTCGCGGGCCTGTCCGTGCCGCGCTTCGATCCGGCGACGTTCCTGGCGCCGCGGTCGGCGTTGCCCAACCCGACCCCGCTGGCCCTGACCGTGCTGGCCGTCGGCGTGCTCGTCGTGGCGCTGGCAGGCTGGATCGCGATGCGCTCGGTGCGCACCGCCCGGACCGCGGAGCTGATCCGTGCCTGAGAAACCCATCTTCCGGCTGCGCGGGATCGGCGTCGACTACCAGACACCGGCGGGCACGGTCACCGGCGTCGACGACGTCACCATCGACATCCCCGCGCGCGGGATCACCGTGCTGGCGGGGCCGTCGGGTTCCGGAAAGTCCACCCTGCTGCGGACACTCGGACTGTTCGAGCAACCCGTCCGGGGCACGATCTCCTTCCAGGGGACCGAAACCGGCACGCTGCGGCATCGCGACCGGCGGGCGCTGCGGCGGAACCACCTCGGACTGGTGTTCCAGAACCCGACCGACAACCTGCTCGGGTACCTGAGCGTCGCCGACAACCTCCGCGCGGCGGCGGAGTCGGCTGGGACGGAATGCCTGCCCGACGACATCCTCGACCAGCTCGGGCTCGGCGGGACGGGGGCCTGGAAGATCTCCGCGCTGTCGGGCGGACAGCAGCAGCGTCTCGCGTTCGGCTGCACCCTGGCGCGGCGCTCGACCGTCGTCCTCGCCGACGAGCCGACGTCCCAGCTGGACGAAGGTTCGGCCGACCGGGTGCTCGACACCCTGAGGTACTTGGCGGGTCAGGATTTCGCCGTCATCGTCGCCTCGCACGACGATCGGCTCATCGAACTCGGCACCCGGGTCGCGCGGATGCACAAGGGCAGGCTCGAAAAGGTCGAAGAACGGGAGGTCGTGCCGTGATGGCGGAACCCGCCCTCGAAGCCGTCGGGTTGCGCCGCCGGTTCCCCCATCCCAGCGGGGACGTCGAAGTCCTGCGCGGGCTCGAACTGAGCGTGGCCGCGGGCGAACTGGTCACCGTGTCCGGCCGGTCCGGTTCCGGCAAGAGCGCGCTGCTGGCCCTGCTGTGCGGTTTCGACTCGCCCGATTCCGGCAGTGTCCTGCTGGACGGCGTCCCGATAGCGGGCGCGCCGGCGTGGCACACCTGCGCGGTCCTGCCGCAGGCGCTGGGTCTCGCGAACGAGCTGACGATCGCGGAGAACGTGGCTCTTCCGTTGCGCCTGCGGTCCGACGTGCCCAAGCCCAGTGCGAAGGCCATCCAGGCGCGGGTTTCGGAACTGCTGGAGGAACTCGGCATCGGCGACCTCGGCGACCGCTATCCGCTCGAAGTCTCGTTCGGGCAGCAGCAGCGGGTCGCGCTCGCCAGGGCGGTCAGCGGGCGGCCCCGGGTCTTGCTCACCGACGAGCCGACGGCGCATCTGGATGCCGGGAGCACGCCGCGGGTGCTCCGGCTGCTGCGGCGCTGTGCCGAGGAGGGCGCCGCGGTCATCGTGGCAACGCACGACGACGAGGTGCACCGGATCGCGGACCGGCGGGTACGGCTTCTGGACGGCGTTCTCTCGTAGCGGCTCCCTGGATGTCATGAAGGGTCCCCTTAGGACAAATTTCGTCTTAAGGGGACCCTTCATGACACTTACGTAGCCGGAACTCAGGGAGCGACAGGGCCGGCCTTGCCGTACAGATCGTTCCCCGCCCAGTTCACGAGATCGTGCGAAGGCCGCGAAGGCGCAACAGGCACGAAGTTCGCGGCGTCGTCGATGCTTCCGGTGCCGTCGTACTTGGTCTGAAGCGGGTACGGGAACACCGGCCGGGTGCGGAAGACCTTGCCGTCGGCGTCGCGGCCGGTGGCGATCGTGCGGTCCGGCGCGGTACCGCGCTCGACCCAGGAGACCAGTTCCTTCAGCGGGTCGTACTCGGTCAGCTTGTCGCCGGTCGCGCAGTGGTACAACCCCGGCACCATGAACAGCCGCGCCCAGTCCTGCGTCGCGGCGAGGCCGCCGTTGGCGCGGGTGAGCCGCTGGTAGTAGTCGAGGGTGCCCGCGGCGGGGATCGCCTGGTCCGCCCAGCCGTGCCAGATCACGAGTTTCCCGCCCGCACGCCGGAATTCGCGCAGATCCGTCGACATCGCGTTGGAGCGGATGCCTTCCGGGGTCAGCCGGTCGAATTCCCGAGCGGTGAAAGCGAACTTCTCGACCGACGAATGCGGTGTCCCGATCGGGTACGCCATGTACTTCAGGTAGTTGTCGGCGAGCCCGTACGCGGCGGCGCCCCCGAACTCCGGCGCCGGGATGGTCCAGCCGTACCAGGACAGCTCGGAGCCGACGGTCTGGCCGCCGGGGTAGAGCTTGCGGCCGCGTTCGTCGGTCGGCGGGGCGTAGATCTTCTTGGTGGCCATGACCTGTGCCGGGGTGAGACAGCCGGCGTTGTCGGTGCCCGCCGGGCAGGCGATCGTGGCCGGGTCGAAGCGGCAGGTGCGCGGGTCGTCGATGGCGCCGTCGCCGAGTCCGTCGACGTTGTCGCAAGAGGACAGTGCGGCGGCGTGCAAGGCCGGGAGCTTGTCACCGGTCAGGATCGGCTTGCCGTCGGCGCCGGTGTTCACCTTGGCGAGCCAGGTCTGGTAAACGCCGATCAGCGGGCCCCAGTATCCGGCGGGCGCCCCGGCGACGATGCCGTCGAAGTCGTGCGGATAGCGCTGCGCCAGCAGGAGTGCTTCGCGTCCGCCGTCGGAACAGCCGCTGAAGTAGGAATTCCGCGGCGGAGCGCCGTAGAACGCCGTGATCAGCCGCTTGGACGCCTTCGAGACCACGTGCGGTGCCCGGAAGGCGAAGTCGTCGCGGGCGGCCTGGTCGTTCTCGGCCCACTTGCCGTCGTCGAAGACGTTCGGTGTCGTGCCGACGTGGCCGTCGTCGGTGGCCGCGACCGCGACGTCGCCACCGTGCGGCAGGCCGCAGTCGGCGAACGGCGGAGTCGCGACGCTGCCGCAGAACCCGCCGCAGCCGAACTGGAGATAGCGGCCGGCGTAGGTCTTGGTCGGCAGCCGCAGCTGGAATTTCACCGCGGGTTCGACGTGACCGCGGACGTCGCAGTTCTCCGGTTCCGTCGCCGTCGCCGGCACCACCGTCGCGGTCTCGACGTGCGTGACCGCGCCGGGAAGGTCGTAGGTCCGCACCAGGTCGGCGCAGGTGCGCACCGGGCGGAAGGTCGTTTCGCCGGCGGTGGCCGCCGGAGCCGTGAGTATCGAGCCTGCCGTGATGAGCGCCGCCACGCCGAGCATGGACAACCGCCGCATTTCCCCACCCCAGTTCCCCGGATCGCTCTTGGTTTGCTCATTCACCCTGGCCCGGCCTCTGTGCGTTGTCCACCGTGTTTCGGCACGGCTCGCAGGGGCATCCGGGTTGTCCAGTTCGGGCCAGGTTTGTCCGAGTGTCTTGACATCGATGTCACACCCGAGTTTTTCTCTCTGGGCGCCACCGGTCCCCTGCCTGTGCGGCGCCCAGCATGCCCCCGCGAGAAAGCATTGGTGCAACGATGCCCCGAAGCGTCAGACCTTTGGTCTGCACCCTCCTGAGCGCCACGATCGTGGCATCCGGGCTGATGGCCCTCCCGGCCACCGCCGCGGCCGAAGAAGCCCCGCCGGACTTCTACTCCTCCTTCGAACAAGGTGAACCGCAGCCGACATGGAGCGACACCGTCGACGTCGACCCGTCAGGCAAGCCGAAGGCCTTCGGCGTCGACGGCGCGAACGCCACCACCATCCCCGGTGACATCCGCGGCAAGGTCACCGAAACCTCCGCCAACAGCGAGAACACCCCGAACGAGGCGGTGTCGAACCTCGTCGACGGCTCGACCGACACCAAGTGGCTCGCCTGGACCCCGACCGGCTGGGCGCAGGTCACGCTGTCGGAGCCGACGTCGATCACGCGGTACGCGCTGTCCTCGGCGAACGACTTCGACAACCGCGACCCGCAGGACTGGACGCTCCAGGGCTCCTCCGACGGCCAGTCGTGGACGGAACTGGACAAGCAGACCGGACAGAAGTTCTCCGACCGGTTCCAGACCAAGGAGTATCGCCTTCCCGCGGCGAGCGCGGCCTACAAGTTCTTCCGGCTGAACGTCACGAAGAACAACGGCGGCGACATCATGCAGCTCTCGGAGCTGCTGCTGGCCAACGAGGACCCCGCGCCGCCGGCGCTGCCGAACATGCGCAGCTTCGCCGACAGCGGCCCGACGGGCGGCTACACGAACAAGAACCGTGTCGGGTTCACCGGCACGCGGGCGTTCCGCTACTCCGGCAGCCACAAGGCGCAGGGGCACGGCTGGTCGTACAACAAGATCTTCGACGTCGACATCCCGGTGGCGGCGACCTCGGAGCTGTCGTACAAGGTGCAACCGGAGTTCATCCGCGGCGACCTGAAGTATCCGAGCACGAACATCGCGGTGGACCTGGCGTTCACCGACGGCACCTACCTGAGCCAGCTCGGCGCCGTCGATCAATACGGTTTCGGGCTTTCGCCGCAGGGCCAGGGTGCGAGCAAGGTGCTCTACACCAACCAGTGGAACCTGGTGCGCTCGCAGATCGGCGTGGTCGCGAAAGGCAAGACGATCGACCGGATCCTGGTCGGCTACGACAACCCGTCCGGCCCGGGTTCGCTGCAGGGCTGGCTGGACGACATCAAGGTGTCGGCGACCCCGACGCCGCCGGCGAGCCTGCGTCCGTCCGACAACGTGCTGACCACGCGCGGCTCGCTGTCGAACGGGTCGTTCTCACGGGGCAACAACATGCCCGCGACCGCGGTGCCGCACGGGTTCAACTTCTGGATCCCGACGACCGACGCGGGCACGTTGAGCTGGATGTACTCCTACCACTCGCGCAACAACGAGCAGAACCTCCCGGCGCTGCAGGCGTTCTCCGCGAGCCACGCGCCGAGTCCGTGGATGGCCGATCGGCAGACCTTCCAGTTCCTGCCCTCGACCGCGAGCGGTGTGCCGAATCCGGACCGTGAGGCGCGGAAGCTGCCGTTCAAGCACTCGAACGAGACGGCGCGGGCGCACTACTACGGCGTCGACTTCGAGAACGGGATCAAGACCGAGGTCGCGCCGACCGATCACGCGGCGCTGTACCGGTTCAAGTTCCCGGGCGCGGACTCGAACCTGATCTTCGACAACGTCAACAACAACGGCGGGCTCACCCTCGACCCCGCGGGCCGGGCCATCACCGGGTACAGCGACGTGAAGAGCGGGCTGTCCGCCGGTGCGACGCGGATGTTCGTCTACGCCACCTTCGACAAGCCGGTGACCGCCGGTTCGAAGCTGTCGACCGGTTCGGGTGACCAGAAGCGGGACAACGTCCTCGGCTACCTGAAGTTCGACGCGGGTGCCGACAAGACGGTGAACATGCGGATCGCGACCTCGCTGATCAGCGTCGATCAGGCGAAGAAGAACATGGCGCAGGAGCTCGCCCCGAACGCGTCGGTCGAGTCGGTGAGCGAGGCCGCCGCGAAGGCCTGGGACGAGAAGCTCAAGGTCGTCGAGGTCGAGGGCGCGTCGAAGGATCAGCTGATCACGCTGTACTCCAACCTGTACCGCCTGTTCCTGTACCCGAACTCGGGCTTCGAGAACGTCGGCACGGTCGAGAAGCCGGTGAAGAAGTACGCGAGCCCGGTGTCGCCGAAGGCCGGTCAGGACACACCGACGCAGACCGGGGCGAAACTGGTCGACGGCGAGTTCTACGTCAACAACGGGTTCTGGGACACCTATCGCACGGTGTGGTCGGCGTATTCGCTGCTGAGCCCGGACACCACCGGCAAGCTGGTCGACGGTTTCGTCCAGCAGTACCGTGACGGCGGCTGGATCTCGCGCTGGTCCTCCCCCGGTTACGCGGACCTGATGACCGGAACGAGTTCGGACGCCGCGTTCGCGGACGCGTACCTCAAGGGAGTCAAGGGATTCGACGTCCAGTCGGCCTACGACTCGGCGGTCAAGAACGCGACCGTGACCCCGCCGAACGGCGCTGTCGGCCGGAAGGGCATCGACGAGGGCACGTTCCTCGGGTACGCGCCGAACACCGCGGACCACGGGTTCTCGTGGGCGATCGAGGGCTACGTCAACGACAACGCCATCGCGAACATGTCGAAGAAGCTCTACGACGAGGCTCCGGCGAACGACCCGCGTAAGCAGGAGTACCTGGACAACTACGGGTACTTCACCGAGCGGGCCACGCAGTACGTGAACGTGTTCGACCCGAGTGTCGGTTTCTTCCAGGGCCGGGACGCGGCGGGCAAGTTCACCCGCGCCAAGGACAAGTTCGACCCGGAGGTGTGGGGTATCGACTACACCGAGACCAACGCGTGGGGCATGCGGTTCTCCGTCCCGCAGGACGGTCAGGGCCTGGCGAACCTGTTCGGCGGCAAGGCGGGGCTGGCGTCCAAACTGGACGAATTCTTCGCCACGCCCGAGACGGGGCTGAAGTTCGGCAGTTACGGCGGGATCATCCACGAGATGACCGAGGCGCGGGACGTCCGGATGGGCATGTACGCCCACTCGAACCAGGCCGCGCACCACACGCTCTACATGTACGACTACGCGGGTCAGCCGTCGAAGACGCAGGCGAAGGTCCGCGAGGCGCTGGCCAGGTTGTACGTCGGCAGCGAACTCGGTCAGGGCTACGGCGGTGACGAGGACAACGGCGAGCAGTCGGCCTGGTGGTTGTTCGGCATGCTGGGCTTCTACCCGTTGCAGGTCGGCAGCTCGGACTACGCGATCGGCTCGCCGCTGTTCACCAAGGCGACGGTGAACCTGCCCGGCGGCAAGAAGATCGTGGTCAACGCGCCGAAGAACAGCGCGAAGAACGTCTACGTGCAGGGTCTGAAGGTGAACGGCAAGGCGCAGTCGTCGACCTCGTTGGCGCATTCGGCGATCGCCAATGGCGGGACGCTCGACTTCGACATGGGCCCGAACCCGTCGTCGTGGGGCACCGGCCCGGACGACGCGCCGAAGTCGATCACCAAGGGCGACGCGGTGCCGACGCCGGTGCACGACCTGACCAAGCCGGTCTCCGGCGCGGATGCCGCGTTCTTCGACAACACGTCGCGGACCGAGGCGAAGGTCAAGGCGCCGATCCAGTACCAGGTGCCGTCGACGAACGAGGCGGGTTCGTACTACACGCTGACTTCGGGCAAGGGTGCCGGTGACGCGAAGAGCTGGGTGCTGAAGGGCTCCTACGACGGGAAGACCTGGGCGGTCGCGGATCAGCGGACCGATCAGGCCTTCCAGTGGCGCCAGCAGACGAAGCCGTTCAAGATCGCGAATCCGGCGCACTACGCCTACTACCGGCTCGAGGTCACCGCGACCACAGGCGGGGAGGCGTCGCTGTCGGAGTTCGAGGTGCTGGGCAAGCCGGACGCGGCGTGCACGCAGACCGTCACCGGCGAACGCAAGGGCCCGCTGACCGTGCAGAGCGGGGTGACCTGTGTGGACGGTGCGAAGGTTTCCGGTCCGGTGTCGGTGGCGTCGGGCGCGAGCCTGATCGTCCGCGGCGGGTCGATCTCCGGTCCGCTGACTGCGACGGCCGCGGCGCAGATCCTGCTGGACCGGACGAAGGTGAACGGTCCGGTGGCGATCACCGGGGCGACCGGGCCGGTCTCGATCGAGCTGACCGAGATCGGCGGTCCGGTGGCGTTGACGGGCAACAAGGGGCCGGTGCTGACTGCCAGCACGATCGGCGGACCTCTGGCGTGCGCGGCCAACTCCCCCGCTCCGACGGACTACGACCTGCAGAACACCGTCCGCGGCCCGGCCGCCGGGCAGTGCGCGAAGCTGTAGTCCTCCGGAGAGGATGTGAAGGCCCCCTTCAAGTGCGAAGGGGGCCTTCATGTATCACCAGAGGTGTGTTTCGGCGGGTACAAGGACCGGGTACGGCCGAGCAGGCGACCCGGGTGTTGTGAAAGCCACTTTCGCAACCTTCAACGT
>NZ_JBHXJK010000167.1:9530-15774 GCF_042723255.1 Amycolatopsis thailandensis | reverse complement strand
GCGGTCCCCGTTTACCCCTCCGCCGCTAGCCTGCGACCCTTACAATCCAAAGCGCGTGAAGGCCCCCTTTCCTCGCCACACCCGTGGATAGGGGGCCTTCACGCGCTTGAGGTGTGGCAAAGTGAGGACTTGTGTCACGTCCAGACGGTCGGTCCAGTATCCAAGACGTCGCGCGTGCCCGGCTGGGCGACGGTTTCGTCGGCAGGGTCGGGGAACGCGAGGAATTCCGGGTCAATCTGGGGTTGCCGGGGAGCGACCGGCGGCGCCGGTACCTGTTCTCGGTGCACGGTCTCGCCGGGGTCGGCAAATCCTTCCTCCTCGATCAGCTGCGCGGGATCGCCGAGGAAACCCGCGCCGCCGTCGGATTCGCGAACGACAGTCAACAGGACCTTCCCGCGACGCTGGTGAAACTGGCGAAGGACCTCGCTCGCGGCGGGCACGAGATGCGCCGGTTCGAGAAGCGGCACGAGTTCTATCTCAAGGCAAGGGAACGGCTCCACAGCGATCCGCAGGCCCCCGCCGCCGGCCGCGAACTGCTGACGAAGTCCGTGGTCAAGGTCGGGCTCGGGCTGGCCAAGTCCTTGCCGGGCGGTGATCTCGCCGCCGAGGTGATCGATCCGGCTGCGGCGGCGAAGCAGCTGGAACAGCTACAGAGCTACCTGTCGGCGAAATTCAAGCGGCAGGCCGACATCCGGCTGCTGCTCGATCCGGCCGAGGAGCTGACGAAGCCGTTCGTCGAGGATCTGTGGCGCATCCCGGAATCCCGCCAGATCGCCTTGTTCTTCGACACCTTCGAGCGGACGTCGCCGGTGCTGGAGACCTGGCTGCTCGATCTGTTCGGCGGGCGGTACGGCGATCTGCCGCAGAACCTCGTCCTCACCACGGCCGGGCAGTTCCCGCTCGACGAGGCGAAGTGGAACCGCCACGCTTCGCTGCTGCACGAGATCGAGCTGCGCCCGTTCACCGAACAGGAGGCGCGGCAGCTGCTCGCCGAACGCGGGATCACCGACGAGCGGGTGATCGAGGTCGTGCTGCGGCTGTCCGACGGTCTGCCCGTGCTGGTCGCGATGCTGGCCCGGGGGAATCCCGCCGAGGCCGGGAGCGTCGGCGACCGCAGCGGTGACGCCGTCGACCGATTCCTCCACTGGGTTCCGGAGAAGCGGTTGCAGGACATCGCCGCGACGGCCGCCCTGCCGAGAATGCTCGACGAGGACGTCGTCGGGATCTTGACCGGGCCGGACCAAGCGGCGGAGATCTTCCGGTGGCTGCGGGAACTCCCGTTCGCCGGCCGCCGCGAGCTGCCCGTCCGGTATCACCCGGTGGTCCGGGGGCCGATGGTGCGGCTCGAACGCGGGCGGTCACCCGAGGAGTTCGCCGACCGGCACCGGAAGCTGGCCGAGCACTACGGAAGGCGGGCCGCCGGGCTCGGCGCCACCGGGACCGAGGTCCGAAGCCAGGCCTGGGGCGACGAACGCTGGGAACAGCTGAAGGTGGAGGAGGGGTACCACCTGCTCTGCGCCGATCCGGCGGACGCGTTGCCGGAGGCCCTGCTGAACGCGGCCAACATGATGATCACCGGTAGCGCCGCCTGCCGATCCTGGGTGCGGATGATGGAGCAGGCGGGGACGGACGCCGACGCCCCGGCCGTGCTCCGGTGGGCCGCGAGGCTCGAAGAGCGCCTGTCCTCCGGCGAAGGTCCTCGTGATGTGGAGGTCCTCGATCTGCTGGCAGGGGCGGCTGAACTCGACGCTGTCCGGCTGTCCACGGTCGTCAGGCGACGCGCCTGGGCGCACGACGATCGAGGAGAGACCGCCGCGGCCGCGAGAGACTACGACCGGGCCGTCGCCCTGAATCCCGCCGACCCCTTCGCCTGGAGCGATCGGGGGAACATGTTCCACAACGAGGGGGACTGGGAGCGAGCGCTCGAAGACCTGAACCGGGCGATCGAACTCGGCCCCGGCTACGCCTATTCCAGGCGCGGACGCGGCTCGGCTCGCGCCGAGCTGGGTGATCTCGACGGCGCGATGGAAGACCTCGACGAGGCCGTCAGGCTCCAGCCGGGCAACGCGTGGGCCTACACCGCACGCGCCAAGGTGCACGAAAAACGCGGAGACCTCCGGAAGGCCATCGACGAACTCGACACCGCGATCCGGCTCGACTCCGACTATCCGTGGGCCGTCCACCGCCGGGCCGAGCTGCTGGCTCGGCTGGCGGAGCCCGAAGAAGCGCTGGCCGGGTTCCGGGCGGCGGCCGCCCTGCGGCCGAAGAACGCGTACTACCTGGACGAGCTGGCCAGATTCCTGGAGAAAGCCGGAAAGACGGACGAGGCCGTCCAGATGTTCGACGCGGCCGTCGCGGCCGAACCCGACGAGTCCTGGGCGCTCGCGGCCCGGGCCGCGTTCCACTACCGCGCCGGGCGATACCGGCTCGCGATCGACGGTTTCACCGCGGCGATCAGGCTCGACCCGGACTACGAGTGGGCCGTCTACATGCGAGGAAGCGTCCACCTGGCGGCGGACGACCATGAGGCGGCTCTCGCCGACTTCGACCGGGCGATCGAACTGGCGCCCCAGGACGCGGAGAACCATCTCAAGCGGGCGACCGTCTTGGGGTCGCTGAAAAGGCACGATGAGGCGAAACTGGCCTTGGACCGGGCGATCGAACTCGAACCCGGCGATGCGTGGGCTCATGCCCATCGAGCCAGGGCACACGGCAGGTCCGGCGACTGGACGGCGGCGCTCGCCGATATCGACGTCGCGCTCGGGCAAGAGCCGGACATGGCCTTTTTCCACGCTTTGCGGGGCGCCTACCTGGCCGAGCTGGATCGGCACGAGGAGGCTCGCGCCGAGTTGGACGTGGCCGTCCGTTCGGAACTCGACGAGGGGTACGCCTACTACAAGCGTTCTTGTCACCGCCTCGTCTTCGGTGAGTACGCGGGCGCGCTGGCCGATGTGGAAGAGGCCCGGGCGCTCGGCTTCGGCGATGTCGACTGCCTCGCCCATCGCGCGGAGATCCACCGTCAGGCGGACGAGCACGACAAGGCTGTCGAAGATCTGCGTGAGGTGGTCAGGCGGGAACCGGACAGCGCGTACTACGGTGGCTGTCTCGGCGAAGCGCTGTTGTTCGCCGGGCAGATCACCGAGGCGGTTTCCGTCCTGCGGCGCTCCACCGCGGGAGCCGACTGGGTGCGGAACACCTTGGCACTGGCGGAGCTGAAGATCGGACAGACCGAGTCCGCCATGGCCCACTTCGAACGGGCACTCGATGAGGCGGTCACCAAAGCGGCGGCCCAGCCCCGCGATTGGGAAGCGCGGCTGGAACCCGTTCTTTACTTGGTGATCCTCGGACGGGAGCCGGAAGCGAAACGCCTGCTCGCCGACGTTCTCGCGGACGACCCGCCGCGGGAACCTCGACTGGACCTGCTGCAGAATCTCAAGGAGATCCGCGAAGTGCTTCCCGGGCTGCAGACGTCAATCGACGGACTCGTCGCCCTCGTCCCGAGGCCGGTGCTCAACCTCCCAGGTGCTTGAGCGCCTCCTTCCTGGACAGGTTGGACAGTGCCGGGTGCGCGGCCACGAACGCGCGCACCCAGTCCGGCTCGGTCTTCGCGTACTCGCGCAGCGCCCAGCCGATTCCCTTGCGCAGGAAGAAGTCCTTGTCGTCGAGGTTCGCTTCGACGGCCCGGGTGAGCAGATCGGTGTCGGTGCCGCCCTTGGCGCCGACTTGGCAGATGACCGAAGTGCGGCGACGCCACTTGTCCTCGTCGTAGGCCCACGTCAGCATCAGCGGGGTCAGCGTCTCCGGATCCGCACGCAGGATCGGCCCGACGCGACGGATCGCGACTTCGTCCACGTAGTCCCACCACGCGCCCGTCACGATCATCTCTTCGTACAGGCCGAGCAGATCGCTGTCCTGCCAGCGGGTGTAGGCGCGGTGTCCGGAAAGGGCGATCGCCGCGTAGCGCTCTTCGCGGAAGCTCGCTTCCCGCCACAAGGTCAGCACGGCGGTCGAGAAGCTCACTCGATCAGGTAGTGAATGCTCGGCGTAGACCTGTTTCAGCAGGGCCGCCCGAGGCGGTGACGCCACACCGAGGAACGGCATTTCCGACTTCATGTACGCCTGCATCGACGGCGCCTTCTCCGGATCGGCCAGCGCGGCCAAACCGTTGCGAACCGCCGAAACCAGGCTTTTCACCTCGTTCACGCGCTCTTCCTTTCCCCAGTGGACGCCGCGAGCGTACGACAGGGGACCGACAAGACTGATATGCCCGGATCGGGGTTCGGATACCGACTAAAGAGGGATGGCGGTCAACGTGTCGGTCAGCGAGATTGAAGCCGGTTCTCGGTAGCTTCGGCCCGACCGGGTCGAACGCGGACGAAAAGGAACACAGTGAAGAAATTCGTTGCCGCCCTGGCGGTCGCGGGGATCGGCGTCGGCACCATGGCGCTCGCTCCTTCCGCCACGGCCGCCTCGGCGTCGGACTTCGATCCGAAGCCCATCTCCTGGGGAGCCTGCACGCGCCCGAGCCTGGTCAAGGCCGGCGCGGAATGCGGCTTCCTCGAGGTCCCGTTGGACTACGCGAAGCCGGGCGGGGAGAAGGTCCAGATCGCCGTCTCGCGGGTGAAGCACAAGTCCGACCGGTCGCAGGGCGTCATGATCGTCAACCCGGGTGGTCCCGGTGGCTCCGGTCTCGGCCTGTCGACCCTCGGCCGGGCCGTCCCCAAGAAGGCGGGTGAGGAGTACGACTGGATCGGCTTCGACCCGCGCGGTGTGGGGGAGAGCAAGCCGGCGGTGACCTGCGACGGGAACTACGCCTCCTACAACCGCCCGCAGTACGTGCCGACCACGCGCGCCATCGAGACGGCGTGGCGTGAGAAGGCGAAGGGCTACGCGAAGGCGTGCGCCAAGAACGGCGCGATCCTCGACCACATCAAGACCATCGATGTGGCGAAGGACGTCGACAACCTGCGCAAGGCGCTGGGCGAGAAGCAGATCAACTACTACGGCTTCTCCTACGGCACCTACCTCGGTCAGGTCTACAGCACGCTCTTCCCGCAGAACGTGCGGCGGATGGTGTTCGACGGCACGGTCGACCCCCGCGACGTCTGGTACAAGGCGAACCTGAACCAGGACATCGCCTTCGACAAGAACATCAAGACCTACTTCGGCTGGCTCGCCAAGTACGACGACGTCTACCACCTCGGCAAGACCGCGTCCGCGGTCGAGAAGCTGTGGTACGGCGAGCAGAAGAAGCTGTACGACAAGCCCGCGGGCGGCGTCATCGGCGGTTCCGAGTGGACGGACATCTTCCTCCAGGCCGGCTACTACGTGTTCGGCTGGGAAGACATGGCGAACGCGTTCTCGGGCTGGGTCCACAAGGGTGACTGGCAGACCCTGAAGGGCCTGTACGACGACTCCAACCCGCCGGGCCAGGACAACGGGTACGCGGTGTACGCGGCCGTGCAGTGCACCGACGTGGCGTGGCCGCAGAGCTGGAACCGCTGGAAGTTCGACAACTGGGTCACCCACTTCCGCGCGCCGTTCGAAACCTGGGGCAACGCCTGGTTCAACGCGCCGTGCATCGACTGGCCCGCGAAGCCGGGCAAGCCGGTGGAGATCGACGGGCGCAAGGTTCCGGGCATCCTGCTGGTCAATGAGGAGAACGACGCCGCGACGCCGTACCCCGGCAGCCTCGAGGTCCGCAAGCGCTACCCGAACTCCAGCCTGATCAGCGCCCCCGGTGGCACGACGCACTCGGGTTCGCTGTCCGGTGTGTCCTGTGTGGACGACAAGATCGCGGACTACCTGCTGACCGGAAAGCTGCCGGTGCGCAAGCCGGGCAACGGTTCGGACGTGCAGTGCACCCCGGTCCCGCAGCCGGTCCCGGCCGGTGCCACCGCGGCTCCCAAGTCCGAGGTGCCGTCTTCGGTGACTGAAGTGAAGAAGGAGGCGCTGGCTCAGGCGCTGCCTTTCTGAGCCTGTCGCTTTCGGGATGCTTCGATGCCCCGGTCCGGTTTCCCGGACCGGGGCATTTCCTTTGGGCAGGTGTGTTCGCTGCCCCCGCCCCGCTCCCATACCGCACCCCCGGCCCCAGGTGTTGCGAAAGCCACTTTCGCAACCTTCAACGTTGCGAAAGTGGCTTTCACAACCTCCCTCGGCGGGCGCGGTGGTCCGTGTTCGGGAGGCACGTCGCGGAAGACACAATAAGGTCGGAAGTATTGGAGAAAAAGTGTTTGTGGAGACC
>NZ_JBHXJK010000167.1:0-9520 GCF_042723255.1 Amycolatopsis thailandensis | reverse complement strand
TTGTGTTATACCCACCCCCCCGGGGGGGGGGGGGTGGGCTGTTTTGGGGCGCCCCGCCCTAAACCCCCGGTCCGGCCGTTTCTTTGTCCTGAAAGTGGCTTTCGCGACACCCGAACCCCGGCAGGCACGCGAGCGGTCGAGCTCGACACCTGTGCCCCAATCACCGCATTTAGTCCTCTGAATGCGATCGAATGCGATAGCCCACCGGTCGTGACCGGCACCCTCTCGTCCCGAAAAGCGCTGAAAGTACCGGTCATCCACCGTCCCGGGCCGAATCCCCATCGCCGTGCCGGCGAATTGTCGGGGCCGCCCGTTAGCGTCCCCGGCATGACCATCGTCGAAGAGCACCGGACCGAGATCCGAGTGCAGGACACCGTTTATCGCATCGAGGTCGCCGCCCGTGAGGGTGGCGGCGCGGCCGGGGAAGACCGCTGGGTGACCGTCATGGTCGGCGGAGCCGGACCGCAGGAGGAGCCTGTCGCCGAAGGCAGGCTCGACATCGACGCCGAGGCAGTACCGGCCTTGGCGACCGTCTTGTCCGACACGCTGATGGCGTTCGCCGGCCGGGGCACCGGCCGCAACGGCCGCCGAAGATCGGCCGACCGTCCAGCACGGCAAGGCCTGCCTTGGTCGGACGAGCTGGACGCGGAACTGGAAAGCCGTTGGCTGGCCGGGGAAAGCGTCGAGGAGATCGCGCAGCGGTTCGAGCGGACACCGGGCGGGATCCGGGCCAGGCTGCCCAGGGTCGGCTGCGACCCGGAGCGCCGGGGCGCGTACCTCCCGATCCCGCCGAGCAGGCGAGAGGGAGGTGGACTCGGCTGAATCCAGGCGGCTGCGAGGGCCACCCGGTCTTCGCAGCCGCCGTCAGTCCACTGTGGACTTCGTACCGCGGCCGGCCCGCGCGGCCATCTCCCGGAGATGGCCGATCAGCTCCGGCGGTTCGTGCACGGTGAATTCGCAGCCGAGACCGAGGATCCGGAACGCGAGCCAGTCCAGGGTGTCGGTGCCCGCGTTCAGGACGCAGGTCTGCTCGTCGACCGGTTCGAGTTCGCCGACGTCGTCCCCGATCGCGGGGGCGACCTGGCTCATCGGCGCGTACAAGGTCACGCGGGCGCTGAAGGTGGGAAGGAGGCTGTACATCTTGTCGGTGACATAGGCCGCCACGTCCTCCGCCGGTGGCTGTCGCGGCGTCGCCCGGCCGCCGGTCGCGCGTGGCCCGGAGATCCGGTCCGCGCGGAAGATCCGCCAGTCGTCCCGGTCGAGGTCGTAGCCGAGCAGATACCAGCGGTGCCTGGCCGAGACGAGCCGGTGTGGTTCGACGTGCCGCCGCGATTCGGTCCCGTCCCCGGTCCGGTAGGCGAACCGCGTCCGTTCGGTGTTGGCGATCGCGCCCGCGAAGACGGTGAGGTGTTCCGGGTCCACCGCGGGGCCGGTGCCGGGCAGCGGCACGGTCGCGGCACCCAGGGCGCCGACGCGATAACGCAGCCGCGAGGGCAGCACCTGCTCCAGTTTCGCCAGCGCCCGCACCGAAGACTCCTCGATACCCGAGATCGCCTGCCCGGCGGCGCTCCGGAGACCGACCGCGATCGCGACGGCCTCCTCGTCGTCGAGCAGCAGCGGGGGCATCGCCGCGCCCGCGCCCAGCCGGTAGCCGCCTTCAGAACCTCGCGAGGCTTCGACGGGGTAACCGAGCTCGCGCAACCGTTCGATGTCGCGGCGGATGGTCCGAGGGCTGACCGCCAGCCGTTCGGCGAGCTCGCTGCCAGGCCACTCGCGAGGGGTCTGCAAGAGCGACAGCAGGCTGAGCAGCCGGGCGGGCGTGTCCGTCATACCGCAAGGATGCCCCGTACAAAGGACAGGGGATGGCCTATTTCGGGTGAGCCGCGCGACCTTTGTTTGATTGAACTTGCACGGCTGTGCATAATCATACGTATGACGGTGAAGATCGCGGTGGCCGGAGCCAGCGGGTACGCGGGCGGCGAACTCCTGCGCCTGCTGCTGACCCATCCCGAAATCCAGATCGGCGCGCTCACCGCGGCCAGCTCCGCGGGGACGCCACTCGTCCAGCACCAGCCGCACCTCGCGCCGCTGGCCGAACGTGTCCTCCTGGAGACGACTCCGGAAACCCTGGCCGGGCACGACGTCGTCTTCCTCGCCCTGCCGCACGGCCACTCCGGTGCCATCGCCGCCCAGCTCGGCCCGGACGTCCTGGTGGTCGACCTCGGCGCGGACCACCGGCTTTCGGACGCGGCCGACTGGCAGCGCTGGTACGGCGGTGACCACGCCGGGCAATGGCCGTACGGGCTTCCCGAGCTCCCCGGTGCCCGTGAGCGGCTCGCCGGGACCAAGCGCATCGCGGTCCCCGGCTGCTTCCCGACCGGCGGTTCGATCGCCCTCGCCCCGGCGCTGGCCGCGGGCCTGGTCGAGCCGGAGGTCAACGTCGTCGCCGTGACCGGGACCTCGGGGGCGGGCAAGAGCCTCAAGCCGAACCTCCTCGGTTCGGAGGTGATGGGTTCGGCCACCGCGTACGGCGTCGGCGGCGCCCACCGGCACACCCCCGAGTTCGCGCAGAACCTCTCGGCGGTCGCGGGAGCGCGGGTCAAGGTCTCGTTCACCCCCGTGCTGGCCCCGATGCCGCGAGGGATCCTCACCACCGCGAGCGCCGCCCTCAAGTCCGACCTGGACGCCGACGGCGCCCGCGAGCTCTACGAAAAGGCGTACGCCACCGAGCCGTTCGTCCAGCTGCTGCCGCCTGGCCGGTGGCCGTCGACGGCGTCGGTGGTCGGCTCGAACAACGTCCAGCTGCAGGTCACCGTGGACGCCGACACCCGGCGCCTGATCGTGGTCGCGGCCATCGACAACCTGACCAAGGGCACCGCGGGAGGCGCCGTCCAGTCGATGAACATCGCACTCGGCCTCCCCGAAACCACCGGACTACCGACCGTAGGAGTGGCTCCGTGACCGTCACCCAGCCGAAGGGATTCCGCGCCGCGGGCGTCGCCGCCGGGATCAAGGCCGAGGGCAAGCTCGACCTCGCGCTCGTCGTCAACGACGGGCCGCTGCAGGTCGCGGCCGGCGTTTTCACGCGCAACGTGATCAAGGCCGCGCCGGTCCTCTGGTCGCAAGAGGTGCTCAAGCAGCAGCGCCTGAAGGCCGTCGTCCTCAACTCCGGCGGAGCCAACGCGGCCACCGGCCCCGGTGGCTTCCAGGACACCCACCAGACCGCCGAGAAGGTCGCCGGGCTCTTCGAGGCCGGGGCCATCGAGGTCGCTGTCTGCTCGACCGGCCTGATCGGCGAGCGGCTGCCGATGGACGCGCTGCTCTCCGGCGTGGACACCGCGTTCGGCCGGCTCGGCGCCGGCGCCGAAGCCGACCTCTCCGCCGCCACCGCGGTCATGACCACCGACAGCAAGCCGAAGCAGGCGGCCGCGACGCACGACAGCGGCTGGGGCGTCGGCGGGTTCGCCAAGGGCGCGGGCATGCTCGCCCCGAACCTCGCGACGATGCTCTCCGTCCTCACCACCGACGCCGTCGTCACGCCCGAAGTCCTCGACAGGGCCCTGCGCGCCGCCACCGGTGTCACCTTCGACCGGCTCGACGTCGACGGCGGCACCTCCACCAACGACACCGTGCTCGTCCTCGCGTCCGGCGCCAGCGGCGTCGAACCGACCGAGGCCGAGCTGACCGAACTGCTCACCGCGGTCAGCCTCGACCTCGTGCTGCAACTGCGCGCGGACTCCGAAGGCGCGACCAAGTACGTCGACGTCACGGTCACCGGCGCGGCGAGCGAGGCGGACGCGATCGCCGTCGGCCGGACGATCGCCGAGGACAACCTGGTCAAGACCGCGCTGTTCGGTTCGGACCCGAACTGGGGCCGCATCGCGATGGCGCTGGGCCGGGTGCCCGCGGAGATCGACCCGGAGAAGGTCGCCATCGCGATCAACGGCGTCACCCTGTTCGCCAAGGGCACTCCCGCGGCGGACCGTTCCGAAGCGGACCTCTCGGGCCGGGACATCAAGATCGTCGTCGACCTGGGCCTGGGCGAAGGGGAGTCGACGATCTACACGACCGATCTCTCGCACGCGTACGTCGAAGAGAACAGCGCGTACTCGTCATGAGCCCTTCCGAATCCACGGTCCCCGCGGACGAGCGGCTCGCTACGGCCGCCGAGAAGGCCTCGATCCTCATCGAAGCCCTGCCCTGGTTGCAGCGCTTCCACGGCGCCACCGTCGTGGTCAAGTACGGCGGCAACGCCATGATCGACGAAAGCCTCAAGCAGGCCTTCGCCGAGGACATGGTCTTCCTGCGCATGGCCGGGCTGCGTCCGGTGGTGGTGCACGGCGGCGGCCCGCAGATCACCGCCATGCTCACCCGGCTCGGCGTCGAAGGCGAGTTCAAGGGCGGCCTGCGCGTCACCACGCCCGAGACCATGGACATCGTCCGCATGGTGCTGACCGGCCAGGTCAGCCGCGAACTGGTCGGCCTGATCAACGCGCACGGCCCGTACGCGGTCGGCATCTCCGGCGAGGACGCGCGGCTGTTCACCGCCGAGCGCAAACAGGCCACTGTGGACGGTGTGGCCGTCGACATCGGGCTCGTCGGCGAGGTCTCCGAGGTCAACCCGGACGCGGTGCTCGACATCGTCAACGCGGGCCGGATCCCGGTGGTGTCCACCGTGGCCCCGGACGTCGACGGCGTCGTGCACAACATCAACGCCGACACCGCCGCCGGCGCGCTGGCCGCCGCGCTCGGCGCGGAGAAACTCGTCGTGCTCACCGACGTCGAAGGCCTGTACGCCAACTGGCCGGACCGCGGTTCGCTCGTCGACCGGATCCGCGTGGACCGCCTCGAAACCCTGTTGCCCGGCCTCGCCAGCGGCATGATCCCGAAGATGGAGGCCTGCGTGCGCGCCATCCGCGGCGGCGTCCGCCGCGCGCACGTGATCGACGGCCGCATCGCCCATTCGGTGCTCTTGGAGGTTTTCACCTCCCGTGGCATCGGTACCATGGTCTTCCCCGAAACGGAGCTCCCGTGACCACGTGTAAGTCCAATGTAGACGGCCAGGAGCGCTGGAAGTCTTCCCTCATGGACAACTACGGCACCCCGGCGCTGACCCTGGTGCGAGGCGAGGGCGCGAAGGTCTGGGACGCCGACGGCAAGCCGTACGTCGATCTGCTGGGCGGGATCGCGGTCAACGCGCTGGGGCACGCCCATCCCGCCGTGGTCGCCGCGGTCACCGAGCAGGTCGCGAAACTCGGGCACACCTCGAACCTCTACGCGAACCCGGTCGTCGTCGAACTCGCCGAAACACTCCTGGACGTCGCCGGCCTGTCCGGCAACGCGAAGGTGCTGTTCGTCAACTCCGGCGCGGAGGCCAACGAAGCCGCGCTGAAGATCAGCAGGCTCACCGGGCGGACCAAGATCGTGGCCTGCGAGGGCGCTTTCCACGGCCGCACGATGGGTGCCCTGACATTGACCGGTCAGCCCTCGAAGCGGGACCCGTTCGCGCCGCTGGTCCCGGGTGTCACCCACGTTCCCTACGGCGACATCGACGCCCTTCGCGCGGCGGTGGACAGCGAAACGGCCGCGGTGTTCCTCGAACCGATCCTCGGGGAGGCGGGTGTCGTCCCGGCGCCGGACGGCTACCTCCAGGCCGCACGGGAGATCACCAAGGCGACCGGGACCCTGCTGGTGCTCGACGAGGTACAGACCGGCATCGGCCGCACCGGCGCGTGGTTCGCCTTCCAGCACGCCGGCATCGTCCCGGACCTCGTCACCTTGGCGAAGGGACTCGGCGGCGGACTGCCCCTCGGCGCGGTCATCGGCGTCGGGGAGGTCGGGGACCTGGTGAAGCCGGGCCACCACGGGACCACCTTCGGCGGCAATCCGATCTGCTGCGCCGCCGGGCTCGCGGTGCTCAAGACCATCGCCCAAGACAACCTGAACGACCACGTTTCCGCGCTGGGCAAGGACATCGCCTCCCGCGTGGAGGAGCTCGGCCACCCGCTGGTGGCCGGGGTCCGCGGGGCCGGGCTGCTGCTCGGCATCGCGTTGCGCGAACCGGTCTCGGCGGCGGTCGCCAAGGCCGCGCAGGACGCGGGATACCTGGTCAACCCGATCGCCCCGGACACCATCCGGCTGGCACCGCCGCTGATCCTGAGCGCCGACGAGGCCGCGGGATTCCTCGAAGCCCTTCCCGGGGCGCTCGATTCCACCACCACCTAGGACAGAGACGAAAACGCATGCTGCGCAACTTCCTCCGTGACGACGATCTCAGCCCCGCCGAGCAGGCCGAGATCCTCGACCTCGCCGACCAGCTGAAGGCCGAGCCGCTGAGCTCCCGCGCGCTGGAGGGCAAATCGGTCGCGGCGATCTTCGAGAAGAACTCCACCCGGACCCGGTTCTCCTTCGAGGTGGGTATCGCCCAGCTCGGCGGCAACCCCGTGATCGTCGACGGGCGCTCCATGCAGCTCGGCCGCGAAGAGACCATCGAGGACACTTCGCGGGTGCTTTCGCGGTACCTGGACGCGATCGTCTGGCGGACCTTCGCCCAGAAGCGGATCGACGCGATGGCGTCGGCGGCGAGCATCCCGGTGATCAACGCGCTCACCGACGAGTTCCACCCGTGCCAGGTGCTCACCGACCTGATGACCATCCGTGAGCGCAAGGGCAAGCTCGCCGGGCTCACCCTGGTGTACCTCGGCGACGGCGCCAACAACATGGCGCATTCGCTGCTGGTGGGCGGGACCACGGCCGGGATGCACGTGCGCGTCGTCTCGCCGGAGGGTTTCCAGCCGGATCAGCAGGTCATGCTCGACGCCAAGCACCGTTCGTCGGAGACCGGTGGCAGCACCACGGTCTTCACCGACCCGTACGCCGCGGTCGAAGGCGCGGACGTCGTCGTCACCGACACCTGGACCTCGATGGGCCAGGAGAACGACGGTCTCGACCGGGTCGGCCCGTTCCGCGAACTCCAGGTCAACACCGCGCTGATGCGCCGCGCCGCGGACGAGGCGATCGTGCTGCACTGCCTGCCCGCGCACCGCGGCTGGGAGATCACCGACGAGGTCATCGACGGTCCGGCGAGCGCGGTCTGGGACGAGGCCGAGAACCGGCTGCACGCGCAGAAGGCGCTCTTGGTGTGGCTCATGGACGAGAAGCGACGATGACCGGCGGAAGAGTCACCCGGCAGGCCCGGATCACGGCACTCGTGTCGTCGATGGCCATCCGCAGCCAGACGGAGCTCGCGAAGCTCCTGGCGGCGGAGGGGATCGACGTCACCCAGGCGACGTTGTCCCGGGACCTCGACGAACTGGGCGCGGTGAAGCTCCGAGGTGCCGACTCCGGTGCACCGGTGTACGTCATCCCGGAGGACGGCAGCCCGGTACGCGGGGTGCAGGGTGGCACGTCCCGGCTTTCGCGGCTGCTCGCCGAACTGCTCGTTTCGGCGGACTCGTCGGGAAATCTGACGGTGCTGCGCACGCCGCCGGGAGCGGCGCAGTTCCTCGCCAGCGCGATCGACCGGGCGGCGCTGGAGGAGGTCGTCGGTTCGATCGCCGGCGACGACACGGTCGCGGTGATCGCGAGGGAGCCGTTGTCCGGCAAGGACCTGGCCGAGCGTTTCATGGCGCTGGCCCGACGATCGTCCACAGTGGACGGCGGTGAGGAGACCGAAGGTGACGCCTGACGGGTTCGCCTTCCCGGAAGATCCCGAGAAGCTGGTCGTCACCTTCGACGAAGGGGTGCCGGTCGCGATCGACGGGGAGACCGTGACGCTCCTGGAAGCCTTCCAGGAGCTGAACCGCCGTCTCGGCGCCTTCGGGCTCGAAGGGCACGGGATCTACGCGGGTCCCGCCGCGCTCGCGCTGGTCAGCGCGTACGAAGAATTGAAAAAGGTCGGTATCGGGCAGGTCTCCGGCGAGGTCCGCCTGGTCCTGCACCACGGGAACGCGGTCGTGAGCTCCGCGCGGGACGAGCGCGCGCTGTACGACTTCACCACAGGCGCTACCTTCGACCGGTCAGTCGCCTGAAGAGAACCAAGGAATCCGAGGAGTGTTGTGAGCGGGAATGAGCAGCCGGTGCAGCTGTGGGGCGGCCGGTTCGCCAGCGGGCCGGCGGAGGCGATGGCGGCGCTGAGCGCGTCGACCCATTTCGACTGGCGGCTGGCGCCGTACGACATCGCCGGGTCGAGGGCCCACGCGCGAGTGCTGCGGAAGGCGGGCCTGCTCACCGAAGACGAGCTGACCGGCATGCTCGCCGCGCTGGACACCCTCGCGCAGGACGTCGCGTCGGGCGCGTTCACCCCGACAGTCGCCGACGAGGACGTCCACACCGCGCTCGAACGCGGTCTGCTGGAGCGCGCGGGCACCGAACTCGGCGGCAAGCTGCGGGCAGGCCGTTCGCGCAACGACCAGGTCGCGACGCTGTTCCGGATGTGGTTGCGGGACGCCGCCCGCCGAGTCGTCGCTGGCACGCTCGGCGTCGTCGACGCGCTGGTTTCGCAGGCGAAGCGGCACCCGGACGCCATCCTGCCGGGCCGCACTCACCTCCAGCACGCGCAGCCGGTCCTACTGGCGCACCATCTGCTCGCGCACGGCCAGTCGCTGCTGCGCGACGTCACCCGGTTGCGTGACTGGGACGTTCGCACCGCCGAGTCGCCCTATGGTTCCGGCGCGCTCGCGGGCTCCTCGCTCGGACTCGACCCCGAGGCCGTCGCGGAGGAGCTGGGCTTCGACACCAGCGTCGAGAACTCCATCGACGGCACGGCGTCGCGGGACTTCGTCGCCGAATTCGCCTTCGACGTCGCGATGCTCGCGGTCAACCTGTCCAGGATCGCCGAAGAGGTGATCATCTGGAACACCGCCGAATTCGGCTACGTCACCCTCGACGACGCCTGGGCGACCGGCAGTTCGATCATGCCGCAGAAGAAGAACCCGGACGTCGCCGAGCTGACCCGCGGCAAGGCCGGACGGCTCATCGGCAACCTGACCGGCCTGCTCGCGACGCTCAAGGCGCAGCCGCTCGCGTACAACCGGGATCTGCAGGAGGACAAGGAGCCGGTCTTCGACTCC
The DNA here is from genome assembly GCF_042723255.1 of Amycolatopsis thailandensis. Taxonomy (NCBI): domain Bacteria; kingdom Bacillati; phylum Actinomycetota; class Actinomycetes; order Pseudonocardiales; family Pseudonocardiaceae; genus Amycolatopsis; species Amycolatopsis thailandensis. Next base: position 449 of record NZ_JBHXJK010000167.1, on the reverse strand, counting down.
GTCGAACAGCTGGAACTGCTGTTCCCGGCGATCGCGGGCATGCTCGAGACGCTGACCTTCCACACCGACCGGCTCGCCGAACTGGCGCCCGCCGGCTTCACCCTCGCCACGGACATCGCCGAATGGCTGGTGCGCCAAGGGGTCCCGTTCCGCGTCGCGCATGAGGCGGCGGGGGAGAGCGTCCGCGTCGCCGAGGGCCGCGGCGTCGGCCTGGACGAACTGACCGACGAAGAGTTCGAGAAGATCAACCCGGCGCTGACGCCCGCCGTGCGCGAGGTGCTGACCGTCGAGGGCTCGGTGAGCTCGCGCGACGCCCGTGGCGGTACCGCTCCGGAGCGGGTCGCCGAGCAGCGGGACCGGCTGGTCGCACGGGTCGCCGAACACCGCGCCTGGCTGAGCTAGAAGTACATGAAGGCCCCCTTCCTTGCGCCTGTCGCAAGGAAGGGGGC
>NZ_JBHXJK010000166.1:0-15881 GCF_042723255.1 Amycolatopsis thailandensis | reverse complement strand
CCATAGGACGAAAAGTGTCCTATGGGGACCCCTCATGACACACTTCACGAGTAGTAGCGCGTCACCGATTCCGCGACACAAGCCGGTTTCTGCGAACCTTCGAGCTCGAAGGTGAAGGCACGCACCATCTGCACGCCGTCGCGCGGCACCGCGGTCACTTCCAGCACGGACGCGTGCAGTCGCACCCGGCCGCCGACCGGGACCGGGGCGGGGAACCGGACCTTGTTGAGCCCGTAGTTCAGCGCCATGCCGACACCGGTGACGCGCAGCAGTTCGGCGAACATCGGGATGCCCCAGCTCAGCGTCATGTAGCCGTGGGCGATCGTGCCGCCGAACGGACCCGCCGCGGCGCGAGCCGGATCGGTGTGGATCCATTGGCCGTCACCGGAAACCTCGGCGAAGGTGTCGATCAGCTCCTGCGTCACGCTTCGCCAGGCCGAAGTGCCGAGATCGCGTCCCGCCAGCGCCTGGATCTCCTCGATGCCGTTCGCGGTGATCATCGGGTCACCGCCGCGGCAGCCGGGGCTGGCTCTTCGGCGCGCTCGTCGTAGTTGGGCCGCTTCAGCAGCGCCAGCATGCAACCGAGGGTCAGCAGGACCTGGAACACCGCGAACACGATCACGGCGGTGATCGAGCCGGTGAGGTTGAGCAGGAACTGGCCCACGATCGGTGTCGTGCCGCCGAGCAGCGTGCCGCAAAGCTGGTAACACAGCGAGATGCCGGTGTAGCGCACGTGCGCGGGGAACCGGCTGGCGAGCATCCCCGCGAGCGCGGCGTAGTAGAGGCAGTGCGGGATGGTCGCGACGACGACGCCGACCATCGCCGAGGCGTAGTCGCCGGTGCTGATCAGCAGGAACATCAGCGGCATCAGGATCAGTTCGGGCAGCAGCATGATCGAGACCGCGCGGCGCCAGCTGGTCATCTTCGTGACGATCACCGCGCCCCACGGCTGCACCAGGATCTGGGTGATGTTGGCGACCAGGATGATGGTGAGGAAGGAGCTGCGGCTGAAGCCGATGTCCGAAGTCGCCCACGAAAGCGCGAAGGTGGACTTGAAGTAGGTGGCGGAGAGGCCGATGGTGCAGGCGCCGATGCCGAGCACGATCAGCATCGGGTGGTTGCGGAGCACCTCGGTGAGCGGCAGCTTGGCGACCTTCTTGGCCTCGATCAGGCCGGCCATGGCCGGGGACTCGGTGACCTTCAGGCGGATGAACAGCCCGACCACGACCAGCAGCGCGGAAGCGAGGAACGGGATCCGCCAGCCCCAGCTGACGAAAGCCGCGTCCGGCAGCTGGCTGATGGCGAGGAAGCTGACCGTGCTGAGCGTGTTGCCCACCGGCGAACCCTGCTGCGCGAAGGCGCCGTAGAGGATCGACTTCCCCTTGGGCGCGTGTTCGGAGGCGATGAGCACGGAACCGCCCCACTCACCGCCGAGCCCGATGCCCTGGATCATCCGGATCACCACGAGCAGGATCGGCGCGGCGATCCCGATGGTCGCGTAGCCGGGCAGCACGCCGATCAGGGTGGTCGAGATGCCCATCAGCAGCAGCGTGATGACCAGCGTCTTCTTGCGGCCGAGTCGGTCGCCGATGTGGCCGAAGATGATCCCGCCGAGCGGCCGGGCGAGGAAGCCGACCCAGAAGGTCGCGAACGCGACCAGGGTGCCGATCGCTCCGTCGAGTTCGGGGAAGAAGACCTTGTCGAACACCAGCGCGGAAGCGGTGCCGTAGATGTAGAAGTCGAACCACTCGATGGTCGAGCCGATGAACGCCCCGATTCCCGCGCGTTTCGCGGTCGCATTCGCCGCACCCATGCCGTCTCCTTGGATCGCCGTTGTTCCCGGGCACGGCGACCCCCGGCGCCAACGTCCCTGTTCTGGCCGGAACCCTGCCAGCCGTCACCGAGACACGTCCAATACTGAATAGGCCACTCAGTAAGTGCTCTCCAGTATCAATCGACGCTGGGCGCAGGCGTGGGCAGCGCCTCCTCGGCGACCGCGAGCACGGTCCGCAGCGCGGCGGACGGGTTGTCGGCGCGCCAGGCCAGCGCCGCGTGCAGGCGCATCGCCTTCCCGGCGAGGCGCCGGTAGACCAGCCCGGTCTGCTGGATGTGCTGGCAGGAGGTCAAGGTCAGCGTCACGCCGACGCCGGCCGCGACGAGCGCCAGGATCGTGTACGAGTCCGGCGCCTCCTGAACCACTTTCGGAGTGAACCCGCCCTCAGCGCAGGCCTTGACGGTGGCCTCGCGAACCGTGGAACCCGCGTTCGAGGGGAAGCTGACGAACACCTCGGACGCCAGCTCCTCGATGGGGATGCGCTCGTGCCCGGCCAGTCGGTGATCCGACGGCAGCGCGCAGATGAGCTCCTCCTCGTCGATCACCCTGGCCCGCACCCCCGGCTGAGTGACCGGCAGCCGGACGAAGCCGAGGTCCAGCGAGCCGTCCGCGATGCGGTCGAGCGCCACGTTGGCGTAGGTCTGCCCGCGCATCACCAGTTCGAGCCCGGGGTGCGCGGCCCGGACCGCCCTGGTCAGCAGCGGCAGCGACTCGTGGCTCGACGCCCCGGCGAAACCGACGGTCACCCGGCCGAACTCGCCGCGCCCCGCCGCCTTCGCGGCACGGGTGGCCAGGTCGAGGTCGTCGAGCACGGTGCGGGCCGGAGCGAGGAAGGACTCGCCCGCGCTGGTGAGGCGCACCGACCGGGTGTTCCGTTCGAACAGCGCCACCCCGAGTTCGCGTTCGAGCTGGCGGATCTGCTGGCTCAGCGGCGGCTGGGCCATTTGCAGCCGCTTCGCCGCCCGGCCGAAGTGCAGTTCCTCGGCCACCGCCAGGAAGGCGTTCAGGTGACGGAATTCCATGTCGCACCTCGATTATTCAGTACTCGATATCAATCTGACCTTAATTCGGTATTGGACTCTGCACAATGCCACCTGGCACGGTGAACCCGTGACCGACAAGACCACCACGATGGCCGAGGCCGTCGCCGCCTTCGTCCACGACGGCGACACCGTCGCCCTCGAAGGGTTCACGCATCTGATCCCGACAGCGGCGGGGCACGAGATCATCCGGCAGGGCCGCCGCGACCTCACCGTGGTCCGGATGACCGCGGACATCGTCGTGGACCAGATGCTCGCGGGCGGCTGCGTGCGCAAGCTGGTGTCCTCGTTCGTCGGCAACTCTTCGGCGGGCTCGCTCGGGGAACTGCGGCGGCGGATCGAGCGCGCCGACCCCGAGCCACTGGAGTTCGAGGAGTACAGCCACTACGGGATGATCGGCCGCTACCTGGCCGGCGCGCAGCGGCTGCCGTTCTACCCGGTGCGTTCGTACGCGGGCAGCGATCTGCCCTCGGTCAATCCCGGCCTCCGCAAGGTGCGTTCGCCCTACGACGACGGTGAGCAGGTCTACGTGGTGCCGCCGGTCAACCCGGACGTCACGATCGTCCACGCCCAGCGGGCGGACCGTTCGGGCAACACCCAGGTCTGGGGCCTGACCGGGATCCAGGCCGAAGCCGTGTACGCGGCGAAGAAGGCCGTGGTGGTGGTCGAGGAGGTCGTCGACGACGACGTCATCCGCCGCGACCCCAACCGCACGCTCATTCCTTCGCACGCCGTCGACGCCGTGGTGGCCTGCCCTCGTGGCGCGCATCCGTCGTTCGCGCAGGGCTATTACGACCGCGACAACGCGTTCTATCGCGGCTGGTCGGCGATCAGCGCGGATCCGGCGCGTCTGCGAGAGTGGCTGGCGGAGTGGGTGCTCGGCACCCGGGATCACCCGGAATACGTGGCGAAACTGGGCGAGGGCTACTGGGCGGGGCTCGCCGTCGACGACGCGCTGAGCCTGCCGGTGAACTACGGCAAGCGAAGGGAGAACGCGCGATGACGTCCACAAAGGACACCACCTCGTCCGAGCTGCTCTCGGTGGTGGCTTCCCGGGAACTGGCAGGGAAACGCACCGTGTTCGCCGGGATCGGCCTACCGACGCTGGCCGCGTCGCTGGCCCATCTGACGGTCGCGCCGGACCTGGAGATCGTCTACGAGTCCGGGGTCTGCGGCGCGCATCCCTCGCAGCTGCCGGAAACCATCGCCGACGCCGTGCTGATCACCGGCGCCGAGGCGGTGCTGTCGATGCCCGCGCTCTTCGGGAACGTCTTGCAGGGCGGGCACATCGACGTCGGTTTCCTCGGCGCCGCGCAGATCGACCGATGGGGGAACCTGAACTCGTCGGTGATCGGCGACTGGGCCGACCCCTCGGTGCGGTTGCCCGGCCCGGGCGGCGCGATGGAGGTGATGGCGAACTCCGGCGAGGTCTTCGTCGTGATGCGCCGCCACGATCCACGATCCTTTGTGGACAAACTGGGCTTCTGTACTTCACCCGGACCCGATCGCGCGCTGGCCGACGGCATCCGGCCATTGGGGGCGGGGGTCACCAGGGTGATCACCGAACTCGGCATCCTCGCGCGGCGGGGGGTGGGCGAACCGCTGCGGCTGGTCGCCGTCCACCCCGGCGTGACGGCCGACCAGGTGCGCGCGGCCACCGGCTGGCCGCTGGAGGTCGACGCCGACCTGGCCACGATCGAACCGCCCGCGGCCGCCGAACTCCGGCGGCTGCGCGAAGAAGTCGACCCCGGTCGCGTCTACCTGCGCTGAGGAGTGAACATGCGGATCAGGGTCATCGGAACCGGCGTGATGGGCCGGGGGATCGCGCAGTGGGCGGCGACAGCCGGGCACATCGTCGAGCTCGCCGACGCGCGACGCGAGGCTGTCGGCGAGGCGATCGACTTCGTCGCGCGGCTGCTCGACCGCGCGGTCGTCAAAGGGCGCATGACGGAATCGGAGGCGGGCGAGGTCCGCTCCAGGCTCGTGCCGCTCGACGTGGTTTCGGCGCCGGGCGACGACGTCGACCTGGTGATCGAAGCCGTCCGAGAAGATCTGGACACCAAGGCCGAGTTGTTCACCAGCCTGGAAGCGGTGCTGCCGTCCACGGCGATCTTCGCGACGAACACGTCCTCGCTGCCTGTCACCCGGATCGCCGCGACGCTGGCCGACCCGTCGCGGCTGGCCGGGTTGCACTTCTTCAACCCGGTACCGCTGATGAAGATCGTCGAAGTGGTGCCGGGGGCGTCCACCCGTCCCGACATCCCCGGAGTACTGGCCGAACTGGTGCGCGCGTCCGGCCATCGCGCGGTGACGGTCGCCGACACTCCCGGCTTCCTGGTCAATCACGCCGGGCGCGGGCTGGTCACCGAGGCTTTCGCGCTCCTGGAGGACTCGGCCGCCGAACCGGTGGTGATCGACCGGATCGCCCGTGACGTACTCGGGCTGCGGATGGGCCCGTTCGAGCTGATGGACCTGACCGGTCTCGACGTGACGGCCGCCGTCATCGACTCGATCTGGACCGGATTCCGGCATTCCGACCGGCTGCGGCCCTCGTTCCTCACCCCGAACCGGGTGGCCGCCGGGCTGTACGGCCGCAAGAGCGGGCGCGGGTTCTACGACCACCGGCCCGGCGCCGAGGACACCCCGGAAGCGGCCGTCGTCGCCACCGAATGTCCATTGTGGATCGCCGGATCGGGGCCGGATGCCGACGCCCTGCGAGCGGCACTGCCGGCGGCGTCGGACGAGCTGACCCCCGAAGCCGTCGTGCTGGTCCCGGCCTGGGGCACCACGGTTTCGGCGGCGATCGCCGCGCACGGGCTGCCCGCGTCCCGCACGTTCGGCGTCGATCCGCTTTCGCTGACCGCTCGCCGTCGGGTGCTGGCCGTGACCCCGGCGTCGGACCCGGACGCGGTCCGCGCGGCCGTCGGTGCCTTGGGCGCCGAGTCGGTCTCCGTGGTGCGCGACACCGCCGGTTCGGTCGCGCAGCGCCTGCTCGCGTCGATCGTCTCGGTCGCCGCGTCGATCGCGGAACGTTCGCTGGCCACCCCGGAGGACATCGACCTGGCCGTCACGGCCGCGCTCGGCTACCCCGCCGGACCGCTCGCGTGGGGCGATCGCGTCGGTGCCGTCCGCCTGCTCGAACTCCAAGACCGGCTGCACGAGAGCACCGGCGACCCGCGGTACCGGCCGACGCGCTGGCTGCGGGAACGCGCTGAACTCGGCCTGCCCCTGACCGCGCCCGCCTACCCGCTGGAGAAGGAAACACCGTGATTTCACCGGATTTCGGCCTGACCGAGACACAACGCGACATCCGCGCCATGGCCGCGCGGTTCGTCGACGAGGAGATCGTCCCGCACGCGGCGGAGTGGGACCGCGCCGAACAGGTCGATCGCGGCATCGTGAAACGCTTGGGAGAGCTGGGTTTCCTCGGCCTGATGGTCCCCGAGACCTACGGCGGGGTGGACGCGGACATGCTGTCCTACGTGCTGGTGACCGAGGAACTGGGGCGCGGCGACTCCGCGGTGCGAGGGATCGTCTCGGTGTCGCTCGGCCTGGTCACCAAGACCATCGTGACGCACGGGACGGACGAGCAGCGGGCGCGGTGGCTGCCGCGCCTCGTCAGCGGTGACGCTCTCGGCTGCTTCGCCCTCACCGAGCCGGGCACCGGCTCCGACGCGGCGTCGGTAAGCACCCGCGCCACCCGTGACGGTGGCGACTGGGTCCTCGACGGCGGAAAGATGTTCATCACCAACGGAACCTGGGCGCAGGTGGCGCTGACCTTCGCCCGCACCAGCGAACGCGGCCTCACCGCCTTCCTCGTGCCGACCGACTCGCCGGGCCTGACCGCGCGGGAGATCCACGGCAAGCTCGGCCTGCGCGGCCAGGCGACCGCCGAGCTGACCTTCGACGGCGTGCGCGTGCCCGACTCGGCGCGGCTGGGCGAGGTCGACCGCGGTCTGGGCATCGCGCTGGGCGCGCTGTCCCGCGGCCGGGTCTCGGTCGCGGCGGGCGCCGTCGGGCTGGCGCAGGCGGCGGTGGACGCCGCCGTGCGGTACTCCACCGAGCGCACCCAGTTCGGCCGCCCGATCGCGTCGTTCCAGCTGGTGCAGGAACTGCTCGCCGAGTCCGCGGTGGACGTCCGGGCCGCCCGCCTGCTCACCCACCACGTCGCGCGGATCGCCGATTCCGGTGTCTCGCCGAAGGATTACGCGACCGACGCGTCCATCGCGAAGTACCACGCGAGCGAGGCCGCGGTGCGCGTCAGCAACAACTGCCTCCAGGTCTTCGGGGGCTACGGGTTCATCGACGAGTTCCCGGTCGGCAAGTACCTGCGCGACGCCCGCGTGCTGACCCTCTACGAAGGCACCAGCCAGGTGCAGAAGCTGCTGATCGGGCGTGATCTCACCGGGGTGAACGCGATGCTCTGAGCCGGGATGGGGTCGTGAAGTGACCGGTCCCGGCGGAGTCGTATTTAGCTACCCACTGGTGTGACCGGCGAGTGTGGAGGATTTGGGACGTTCAACGTCCCGAATCCTCCACGCTCGGCCTGGTTGGCGAGGGAGTCGGGGCAGTGAACGTCCGGGATCTTCCCCCGTCGCCTTGTCGGCCACCGGTCGCGCCTGGTGCGACCTTGATCAACGGAGGATCGGGGACGTTGAGTGTCCCGGATCCTCCGTTGATCAAGGTCCGAAGCCGGTGCCACCCCCACGGTGAAGGAATTGGGACGTTCAACGTCCCAAATCCTTCACCGTCGCGCACTGGCAGCCGCTGAACCACCACTTTCGCCCAGTCAGGCGTGGGTAGGTAAACACCGGTCCGCTCTAACCCGAAACGCCACCTCACGACCACCCCGCCCGAGCCCCCTCGTCCTGACGGCTAGTCCTTTTGGCCGACCAAAGGCGATGAAGGAACCATTCGCGCGCTCGATGTGCGTTCACCGGCCGGTGAACAGGATGGAGATTCGCCAACAGATCGGAAGAGGGGTCTCGGATGAGGAAAACGTGGTCCATCGCGCTCGCGCTCGCCATCCTGGCGGCCGCCGCGGCGGCGGCGGTACCGGCGGGGGCATCACCGGAGGCGTCACCGCAGCCGGTGAAGTGGGGGCAGTGTCCGGCGGACGCCGCGGCGCCCGGCCTGGAGTGTTCGACGATCAAGGTTCCACTCGACTACGACGATCCCGGCGGCAAGCAGATCGACATCGCGATCTCCCGGCTGGCGAGCAAGAAGCCGGAGCAGCGCCGCGGTGTCCTGCTGACCAATCCGGGTGGTCCGGCGGCAGGGTTGAAGTTCCCCGCCGACCTGAGGACGGCGAAGGTGCCGCAGGCTGTGTTCGACAGCTACGACCTGATCGGGTTCGACCCGCGCGGGATGGGGCACAGCACCCCGGTGACCTGTGACCTGACGCCGGAGCAGAGCGCGGTGGGCAACGTCCCGCCGTATGCGCGCGACGCCGCCGACGTGGCGAAGCGGGCGGAGCAGTCGAAGGCCATCGCCCGGCAGTGCGCCGCTTCGAAGTCGGCGTGGATGCTGCCGCACGTCAGCACAGCGAACACCGCGCGGGACATGGACCGGATCCGGGCCGCCCTGGGCGAGAAGAAGATCTCCTTCGCCGGCTATTCGTGGGGCACCCACCTCGGCGCCGTGTACACCACGCTGTACCCGCAGCGCGGCGACCGGATCATGCTCGACAGCAACGTGGGCCCGGACGGCTGGGACTACGCGAACGACCGGATGTACGCCCAGGGCTTCGACGACCGTTTCCCGGACTTCGCCAAGTTCGCTGCGGCCAACTCGGCCACCTACGGTTTGGGCAGCACACCGGCGCAGGTCACCGCGAAGTACTTCGACCTCGCCGCGAGGCTGGACAAGGCGCCGGTCCGCGACGTCGACGGCCCGACGTTCCGGATGCTGACCTACGGCTTCCTCTTCAATGACTTGGCAATGCCGCTCGTGGGCAAGCTCTGGCAAGCGCTCGACAAGGACCAGCCGCTCCCGCCGATGGGGCCGGACGCACCGCCCGGGATCGAAAACCTGGTCTCCGGCCGCTATTACATGATCTGCAACGACTCCCGCTGGCCCGGGTCGGTGGGCACCTACCAGCGCACCGTCGCGATCGACAGGCTTCGTCACCCGATGTTCGGCGCAGCCGGGGCCAACGTCCAGCCGTGCGCGTTCTGGCCCGAGCCCGCCGACCCGCCGGTGCGCGTCGGTGACCGGGGTCCGGCCAACATCCTCATGCTGCAGAACCGGCGCGACCCGGCGACACCGCTGGCGGGGGCCGAGAAACTGCGGCGCGCGTTCGGCGACAGGGCCCGCATGGTCACCGTCGACGCGGGTGGGCACGGCGTCTATCCCTACGTCGGCAACAAGTGCGCCGACACGGCGGCGACCACCTTCCTGGTGACGGGTGAGCGTCCGAAGCACGACCTGGCGTGCGCGGCCGAACCACGGTGATCACCGGGGACGCCGGGTGCCGCGGGCGGCATCCGGCGTCCTCACGGCCGCTGAGGCATGATGATCACCGGACCAGCGAACCAGGAAGGACGGCCGCGTGCTTCCGACCGCCGCACCACCACCCGTCCGAGGGTTGGTGATCGCCGAGGTCGTGGTGCTGGCCGCGTTGAACATCGAGCAGCTGGTGCGACGCCTGATCCTGGACGGTCCGGCCCCGGCCGGGGAGATCCTCTACTTCGCGGTCGGCCTGGTGCTGGGCGCGCTCGCGTTGCTGCGGCGACGTTTCCCGGCCCGGACGGCGGCGTTGACGCTGTCGGGGATCGCGCTCTCACTGGCTTGCAGCGCCGTGGGTTTCCTGGCTGAACCGGCCGCGGCTCCGAGCGGAGACGCCGAGTCGCTGGCGCTCGCGATTCTGGTCGGGGCGGTGTGCCATCGGCTGCCGGGTGGTCACGCCGCCGTTTACGCGGTGCTCGGTGGGCTGACCATGGCCGCGGCCCCGGTCCTGCGCTTCGGCGATACGTTCACGACACTGTCCATCGCGGTGGTGTGGGCCTTGCTGTGGGGGTGCAGCGTCATCGTCGGGCTGATCCTGCGGGACGGCGATGCCCGCCGTGAAGCGGCGCTGGCCGCGGCCCGTGACCGGGAACGGCTCGCCCTCGCCCGGGAACTGCACGACCTGGTGGCGCACCACATCACCGGGGTCGTGGTCCGCACCCAAGCCGCCGGCGTCGTACTGGCGGACGGTCCGGAACAGGAACTGATCAAGGAGATCGAGCACGCCGGCGCGGAAGCGCTCGGCGCGGTCCGGCGGCTGGTGATGATGCTGCGCAGCCCCGAACTCGCGTCCCAGGTCACCGTCGGCGGATTGGTGGAGACGGTGGAAGCGGCGGTCGGGGACGACGAAAGCGTCACGGTGCGGCTGGCGGACGGGCTCGCCGAGCTCGCGGTCGCGCCGGAAACGGTGTCCACGGTCCACCGCGTCGTCCTCGAATCGCTGAACAACGTGCGCAGGCACGCGCCCGACGCCCGCCGCGTCACCGTGCTGGTCGAGCCGACTGAGGGCCGCCGGCATCTCCGGGTCGAGGTCGGCAACGACGGACTCCGGCCCGGCCGGGTGCGCCGGTCGCCGGGCGGCTACGGCTTGATCGGGATGGCCGAGCGGATCTCGGCACTGGACGGCACGCTGATCGCCGGTGAACACGGAGAGCGCGGCTGGCGAGTCCTCGCCGAACTGCCTTTGCCCGGCGGGGTTTCGCCTGCCGCCGCAGCGGAAGGGGGAGCCGCGCGGTGACACTGCGAGTCCTGCTGGCCGACGATCAGGCCTTGGTGCGCACGGGTTTCCGGCTGATCCTGGAGCGGGTGCCCGGGCTGGAAGTGGTCGGCGAGGCGGAAAACGGCGAGCAGGCGGTCGAGCTGGCCCGGCGGCTGCGCCCGGACGTGACGCTGATGGACATCCGTATGCCCTTGGTCGACGGTCTCGCCGCCACCCGGCGACTGGCGGGCCCCGACGTCGAAGACCCGTTGCGTGTCCTGGTCGTCACGACCTTCGACCTCGACGAGCTGGTGCACGAGGCCTTGTGCTCCGGTGCCTGCGGCTTTCTCCTGAAGGACGCCGGTCCCGGTCTGCTGGTGGAGGCGGTGCACGCGGCGGCGAACGGTGAAGCCCTGGTCTCGCCGTCGATCACCACGCGCCTGCTGGCTCATTTCACCGCCACGTCGGCCCGGCGCCGCGCCCGCCGCGCCGATCCCGCGCTGACCCACCGCGAACTCGACGTCGCCAAGGCCATCGCTCGCGGCCGGACGAACGCGGAGATCACCGAGGAACTGACGATCTCGCTGTCGACGGTGAAGACCCACCTCGCGTCGATCCAGCGCAAGATCGCGGCCCGCAACCGCACCGAAATCGCCGTGTGGGCCTGGGAATCGGGTCTCGTGCGCTGACCGGGATCCGGTGGTGTGGTCCGAACGAGCCCTGACGAGTCCGGCCGGACCGGAATAGCCTTTTTTGTCATGACGCCTGGGTTTCAGGTGAATCTTCGACAGATGAGGTGAATCCCGATGACCGAACCGAAATCGAGCCAGTCACGGACATCGTCGAGGCTTCGGCGAGGCGCTGTCGTGCTGGCCGTCGCCGCGGGTGCGTTCCCCTTCCTGGCGGGGACCGCGCAGGCCGCCGCCTTCGTGCCCATTCCTTCGAATTACGTTTACGACGCGAATCGCGGCGCCTGGCACGACTACTGCACGTTGTCGCCGGACAAGCCCGTCGTCCCGCCCTGGGGCCAAGTGGACTTCCGCGGGCCGTGTGCCAACCACGACATGTGCGAAGAAGCAGGCGGCAAGAACACGCTGCGTTGCGACAACCTCTTCTTCCGGCTCATGCATCAGCAATGCGACCACACCTTCGGCACGGGCCCGGCCCGGGGGCCGTGCGATTTCATCGCCGACACCTACTACAACGCGGTCCGCTCGACCGGCTGAAAACCGCTACGGTCGCCACATGAACGAAAACGCGAAGATCGACCCGGCCAGGATCGGCAACGTGCTGCACCCGGTGGCGGACGTCGACGCCGCCGTGCGGTTCTACTCCACCGCCCTTGGCCTGGAAACGAAATTCGTGGACGGCGACCGCTACGCCGCGCTCGACGCCGGCGGCACCACGCTCGCTCTCGCCGGTCCCGCCGAGGACGTCACCGGTGGCGTGCCGGCGGCGTCGTTCAAGGTTCCCGACGTGGCCGCGGCGGTGGCCGCCGTCGTGGAGAGCGGCGGATCCGTGGTCCGGCAGCCGGAACAGGGCCCGCACGAGGTCCGGGCCGTGGCACGCGACCCGTGGGGCAACACCGTCGTGCTCTACGGACCGCGATGACCGTGAGCCCCTGTCACGCGTCGGCCCGGCTTCGCTGACCGCTGATCGGCAGCCGCAACCGCAGGCGGAAGCCGCCGTCGGGGGTCGCCTCGGTGACCACGGTGCCGCCTAGTAACGCGGCGCGTTCCTGGAGCCCGAGCAGTCCGTGGCGGGCGCTGGGCAACGTCAGGGTCGGCCGGGTCGCGGGAGTGTTGCCGACGGTCACGGTGAGATCGGTGCCGTCGTGCGCGATGTCGACGGTCGCCGTGCTTCCCGGCGCGTGTTTGCGGACGTTGGTCAGGGCTTCCTGGATGGTGCGGTAGATCGTGCGCTGGACGGCGGTGTCGATGCCCTCCGGCGCTGTCCCGGTCCGCCGTGTCTCGATGCCGCTTCCGGCGATCAGGCGGTCGAGATCGGACAGAGTCGGCTGCGGCATCAGCTCGGTCGTGGAGCTGCCGGAGGCACGCAGCAGGTTCACCATGTGGCGTAGCTCGTCGAGGGTGTCGACAGAGAGCCTGCGGACGTTTTCGGCGGCTGTTCTCGCGTCCGGGTCGCTGGTCGAAACGCTGAGCGCGCCCGCCTGGACGGCGATCAGGCTGACCTGGTGCGACACGACGTCGTGCATTTCGCGGGCCAGCTGGGTGCGTTCCTTGGCGAGGACCGCCTGGGCGTCCAAGAGGCGTTCGTGCTCACGAGCTTGCCGGATGTCGTCCAGCCGCAGGGTGAGTTCGCGCTGGGTGTGCACCAGCCTGCCGAGGAAGATCGGCGCGGCCGAGGTGATGACCGCGTAGATGACGGTGAGCACGTCGGTTTCCTCGAACCGCAGATCGAGGCCGGGGAACACGTACCCGGCGGTGGCCAGGAGGCCGCATCCGGCGAGCAGGTACCGGTTCGAGCGCAGCAGTGCCACGGAGTAGAGCGCGATCAGCGTCGCGATGACCGAACCCGAGATCGCGAGAGCGGGCAGGGTGACGGCGAAGACGAAGACCGGCCACCGGCGCCGGAGCGGCAGGATGCCGAGGGCCACCAGCGCGGCGGTGAACGCCGCCGGCCCGGCCCGGCCCAATCCCGCGTCGATCGCGGCGACGGCGATCAGCCCGGCGTCGACGAGCAGCAGACGCGCCACCCGGTTCACGAGCGGCCTTCGCCGCTGCTCAGCAAGCCTGCCTGCTGTGCCACCAAAGCGGCCTGGACGCGGGTCGCCACCTGGAGTTTCGTGAGGATCGCGGACACGTGGTCCTTGACCGTGCCGACACTCAGGTGGACCCGCGCGGCGATGTCCACGTTGGACAGCCCGTCCGTGATCAGCACGAGCACCGCGCGTTCACGCTCCGACAGCAGCCCGACCTGCGTGGCCGCCGTCGAGCCCGCCCCGGATTCGAGATAGCCGTCGACGACGGTGCGCGTGACCTTGGGGGAGAGCACCACCCCGCCGGCCGCCAGCGTCCGGACGAAATGCGCGAGCAGGCCGGGAGCGGTGTCCTTGAGCAGGAATCCGGCCGCGCCCGAACGCAACGCCGTCGCGATGTACTCGTCGGAGTCGAAGGTCGTCAGCATCGCCACGGCCGGTGTCTTCCGCAGGCCACGCAGCTGCCGCAGGATCGTGAGCCCGTCGACGTCGGGCATCCGGATGTCGAGCAGCACGACGTCGGGGCCGTGCAGGCCGATCTCCTTGACCGCCTCGGCACCGGTCACCGTCGCCACGACCTCGATGTCGCCCGCGGCCTCCAGGATGAGGCAGAATCCCGAGCGCACCAGCTCCTCGTCGTCGACGACGACCACCCGAATCATGGGCCCAGTCTCGTCGCACCCGGCGGGCGGGCACCACCCGAGGCGGGGAAGCCCGCACCCGCCGACCGGGTGGACAACGGCAGCCGGTCGGCGGGTTGTTCGGGCCGGTTCGCCGGTGCCGGGCGGCCGCCGCGCACGCCGAGCATGGAAAGCGACGAAAGGACCACGACCGCGATCGGCAGACACAGGAGTGCGGCAGTGCCTGGAAAAGATCCGAAGATCACCCCTTCGCCGGGTGCGCTGAGCCGACGTCGAGTGCTTCTCGGAGCGCTTCTCCTCGCAGCCTTGCCGGCCGTCGGTTGTGGACGGCAGGCTCTTGGCGACGAACGCGGTCGTAGGCCGCTCGCGCTGGTGTACAACGGCCCGCAAGGCTGCGCGGAGTGCGCGCCGTCGGTGGCCGCGGTGCTGCGCAAGGCGCCGCGGCCGTTCGACGTCAAGTACGTCGGCCCCGGCACCGGGGTCCCCCTCGACGCCGCCACGCTGGCTCAGGCGCGGCTGTACGTCCAGCCCGGCGGCGGTGCCGACCTCGAACGAACGTGGCGGGACCTGCGAGGTTCCGCCCAGGTGATGCGGGACTGGATCCGAGAGGGTGGCAGCTACCTCGGGCTGTGCTTCGGCGGCTACCTCGCCGGCCGCGACCCGGGCTTCGATCTGTTGCCCGGCGACAGCTACGGATACGTCGGTTCCCCCGGTTCCACCGTTCCCGACGAGCGCGACACCGTGCTGGAGGTGACCTGGAAGGGCGAGTCCCGGCACATGTACTTCCAGGACGGTCCGGCTTTCCGGCTGAACGGCGGCGCCGACGCGACCGTCCTGGCGACCTACGACAACGGGGCCGCGGCCGTCGTCGTCGCCCCGTACGGCAAGGGGCGGATCGGGGTCAGCGGGCCCCACCCGGAGGCCGATGAGTCCTGGTACGAGGAAGCGGGCCTGACCAACCCGGACGGCGTCCGCCTCGACCTCGCTCACGAGCTGCTCGACACGACCGTCGGGCGGCTGTGAAAGTGCGGGTGCGTGTCTGTGCCCTGGACCCGCTCACGGCGGCCGGGATGGTCAGCTATCTGGGTTCCCACCGGGATGTGCGTGTCGCGGGCGCCTCGCGGCGTGACGAGGTCGACGTCGTCGTCGCCGCGTTCGACAGCCTTTCCGCCGACGCGGTCGCGGCGCTGCGCCGGAGCGCGGCCGAGCCGGGAAAGCCGATCGTGCTGATGCTCGACCGGATCAGGGAAAGCGACTTGCCGATCGCGAAGGAGTGCCGGGTGGTCGCCCTGCTGCCGCGTACGGCGGTGGCGGGCGGCGAACTGCCGGGCGCTCTCCGGGCCGCCGCGGCCGGGGCGAATCCCTTCGGCACACTGATTCAGCAAGCCGAGCGGTTCTTCGGTGGTTTCGTCCGAACCCCTGAGCCCGCCGCGACGAATCTTTCCGCCCGCGAGACCGACGTGCTGCGGTTGATGGCCGACGGGCTGGACACGAACGCGATCGCGGCCGAACTGTCCTATTCGGAGCGAACGGTGAAGAACATCATCTACGCCTTGACCTCCCGGCTGAAGCTGCGGAATCGGTCGCACGCGGTGGCGTACGCCTTGCGGACCGGGGCCATCTGAGTCGATGAGTGCCTGCGACGGTGAGTGCGGCTGGAGCGCGTGAGCAAGGCAAATATGGCGTGATCGAGTCTTCTGCTGAAGCATGGCCTTCGCGGCACGGACCGAACTGGCCCGCCGGAGCCGGTCACGACCTCGACCGTCCACAAGGGACACCCGTTCCAGAGAAAACGTCCGTTTTGGGCACTTTGCGTGTGTTTGCGGAGGGGTCGTGAGTGTTAAAGAGGGTTATTGAGGGGTAAGGCAAAGGTGGCATGTGCCTGGCCTGCCCACCTGCCGGTTTCGGGTGTTGCGAAAGCCACGTTCGCAACGCTCAACGT
>NZ_JBHXJK010000165.1:0-16336 GCF_042723255.1 Amycolatopsis thailandensis | reverse complement strand
TCTTCCACGCTCCGGTCTTCGGCGGCGACCCTATTTATTTTTTCCCGCCCCGGCCCCACCCCTCATGACATCCGGCGCGGCCCCGTCGAGTGTCATGAAAGGGTCATTCAGGACGTTTTTCGTCTTGAACGCCCCTTTCATGACATCCCGCGACCGCCCACGCCCCTACGGACGCCGCCCCTCCAGAGAGCGCTATGAAAGGCCCCTTCATAGCAAAATTTGCAAGGAAAGGACCTTTCATAGCGTCCGGGAGGGGGCACGGAAGCCGGCGAAGACACCTTCCGGCGCAGCACTCACGACCTGCAATGAAAGGCCCCTTCATTGCAAAATTTGCAATGAAGGGGCCTTTCATTGCACGGGGTCGACGCCACCAGCAACCGCCTACGAAGCGGTACTGAACCGCGCCCGGTAAGCCGTAGGCGTCAGTCCCGTAGCCCGCCGCAGCTGGGCCCGCAGGTTCGCCGCGGTACCGAACCCCGAAGCCCGCGCCACCAGGTCCAGCCTCTGCTCCCCGCGCTCGATCAGCCGGCACGCCAGCGCGATCCGCTCCGTGGTGAGCCACGCCAGCGGCGTCGTCCCGAGTTCGGCGCGGAACCGCCGGTGCAGCGTCGCCTGGCTGGCCGCCGCCCGCGTGGCGAGGTCGGCGACGGTGAGCGGCCGGTCCAGCCGTTCCCGCGCCCATTCGAGCACCGGCGCCAGCGAGGTGTCCGGTACCGGCGGCAGCGGCCGCTCGACGAACTGCCGCTGGCCGCCGTCGCGGTGCCCGGCGAACACGAGCCGCCTGCTCACCGCGTTGGCGATCTCGGCACCGTGGTCACGGCTGATCAGGTGCAGCCCCAGGTCGAGGGCGGCGGCGCTGCCCGCCGCGGTCAGGACGTCGCCGTCGTCGACGAACAGCACGTCGGGCTCCAGGAGCACCTTCGGATACAACTCGCTGAAGAGCCCGGCCCATTTCCAATGCGTCGTCGCCCGCCGTCCGTCCAGAACACCCGCCTGCGCGAGCGTGAAGGCGCCGGTGCAGAAGCTCACCAGCCGGGCACCTCGCGCGGCGGCGGCGCGGATGGCCCTCAGCACCGAGTCCCGGGCCGGGCTCTCCGGGTCGGGCCGGTTGGGCACGATCACCGTGTCGGCGGCCTCCACGGCGTCGAGCCCGGCGACTCCGCTGAGGGTGAACATCCCCAGGTGCATCCGCACGGACGGCTCGGCGGCGCACAGGGTGAAGCCGTACCAGGGCCGGTCCAGTTCCGGCCGCCGCAGCCCGAAGAGCTCGGTCGCGACGCCCATTTCGAAGGGGTTGGACCCTTCGTCGACCAGGACGGCGACCTCGTGCGAGGAATCATGCGACATATGCGATTCCTAGCACTCACTCCGCGGCCGGTCCAGTGGCCATGATCGGGACATGAGCAAGAAACCGATCGATCTGGAGACCGCGTTGGCCGGGTTCGACGAGATCTGGAGCCCGCGGATCGTCGCCCACGTCAACGACTACGACGTCCGTCTCGCCAAGGTCGCGGGCGAGCACGTCTGGCACGTCCACGAGAACACCGACGAGTTCTTCCTCGTCCTCGACGGCAGCCTGGACATCGCGTTGCGCGAGGAGGCGGGCGAACGGGTCGTCACGCTGCCGCGAGGCTCGGTGTTCGTCGTCCCGCGCGGCACTTTTCACAAACCGTCCTCAGTGGACGGTGCGTCGCTACTGCTGTTCGAGCCCACCGGAACGCTCTCCGTCGGCGACGAGCACGACGAGGTCCCCGACCATGTCCAGGTCACCGTCGGCCAGGAGATCTCCTTCTAGCCAACGGAAAACGTCCTGCGGTAGGCGCTCGGACTGGTTCCCCGCAGCTTGCCGAACTGATGCCGCAGCGCCGCCGCGGAGGCGTATCCGCACGCGACAGCTATGTCCTCAATGGACAGTCGTCCCTCTTCGAGCAGCGACTGCGCGCGATCGAGGCGGCGTTCGGTGAGCCACCGGTGCGGGGTCGTCCCGGTGGCCGCCGAGAAGCGGCGCAGGAACGTGCGCTCCCCCAAACCGCTTCGACGGGCGAGCTCGGCGACGGTGAACGGCTGATCCAGCCGCCGTTCGATCCATTCGAGCGCTTCGGCGAGCACGGTGTCGTCCGGCGCGGCGGTCTCCGGAACAGGCGCCTGGACGAACTGCGCCTGCCCGCCGACCCGGTGCGGCGCCGCGACCATCCGCCTGGCCAGCGTGGTGGCCGCGGCGACACCGCGCAGCTCGCGCACCAGATGCAGGCAAAGGTCGACGGCGGCGACGGTTCCCGCGCTGGTGAGAATCCCGCCGTCGTCGACGTACAACGCTTTCGGGTCGACCTTCGCCGTCGGGAAACGCGACCGGAACTCCTGCTCGTAGACCCAGTGGACGGTGCAGTTGCGCCCGTCGAGAAGGCCCGCGTAGCCGAGTGAGAAGACACCGGCACAGAAGCCCGCGACCCAGGCGCCCCGGCTCGCCGCGTCGCGCAGGACCTCGATGACCGGTTCCGGCGGTGGCGCGCTGCGCGGCGCGCACGTCGGGACGATCAGCAGCTCCGCGGACGCCGCGAAATCCAGGCCCTCCAACCCGTCGAGCCCGAAACCGGACCAGCTCAGGACATTGTCGCCACCCGGTGAGCAGACCGCGAAATCCCAGCCCTCGATGCCGTCGGCACTGCGATCGGTGCCGAAGACCTCGCACGCGACACCGAGTTCGAACGGCGAGACGTGGTCGGCGAGCACCACCGCGACCTTCTTCACCTCCATCCGGGCAGTGTGTCACAAGTTTTGCGGTCAATGTCATCTCTGACACTGGTCGTGCACGGGCGCGAGGGCGAAAGTGATGCTCATGAACAAGAACAACCCCCTGCTCCAGTGGACGGCCGCGATGGCGCTGTCCGGCACGATCGGCGCCGTCGTCCTGGAAAGCGGCGCCGACGCGCCCGCCGTGGCGTTCGCGAGGAGCCTCGTCGGCGGCCTGCTGCTCCTGGTGTGGAGCGCCGCGCGCGGCTGGCTCCGCCCCTGGACGCTCACCCGCCGCGACCTGCTGCTCGCCGTCCTCGGCGGCCTGTTCCTGGTCGGGAACTGGGTGCTGCTCTTCGCCTCGTACGCGCTGTCGTCGATCTCGGTCAGCACCGTCGTCTACCACACGCAACCGCTGATGCTGGTCGGTCTCGCCGCGGCGTTCCTCGGCGAGAAAATGGCGAAGAGCCAGCTGGTCCGGGCACTGATCGCGTTCGGCGGCGTGACGCTCATCTCCCTGTCCGCGCACGGCGCCGACGGCGAACCCGTGCGACTGGAAGGCATCGCGCTCGCCCTCGGCGCGGCCGCGCTCTACGCCGGCGCCTCGTTCATCGCGAAGCAGCTCAAACACCTGCGCCCGCACGTCCTGGCGGCCGTCCAGCTGGTGACCGGCACGATCGTGCTCGCCCCCGCGCTGCTCGTCACGCCGCTGCCCACGGACACCTCAGGGCTCCTGTGGCTGGTCCTGCTGGGGACGGTCCACACCGCGCTGATGTACGTCCTGATGTACGCGAGCATCGGGAAGCTGCCGACCACGACGGTGGCGCTGCTGTCCTACATCTACCCCGTGGTCGCCGTGGTGGTGGACGTCCTCGCCTACGGGCACCGGCCGACCTGGCCGGAGGGTGTGGGGATGCTGGCCGTCCTGGCGGCCGCCCTGGCGCCGAAGCGCACACCGGCACCCCAACCCGAATCCCAGCCCGCCCGCGTTTAGTCCTCTGAACGCGAAAAGCGGCGCCCCGGTCCGAAGACCAAGGCGCCGCTTCCGGCGTCAAAACGTCAGTCGTGGTTCGGGCCGGTGTGGTACTCGAACACCAGCCCGCCGATGGCGACGATCACCAGGCCCAGCGCGATGATCAGCAGCCAGATGTGGAAGAACGCGAGGGCGACACCAGTCAGCGCGGCGGCCGCCGCGAGAGCGATCGGCCAGTAGCTGCCCGGGCTGAAGAAGCCCAGCTCACCGGCACCGTCGCTGATCTCGGCGTCTTCCCGGTCCTCCGGCCGCGGCTCGATGCGCCGCGCCACGAACTGCAGGTAGCTCCCGGCCAGGAAGGCCAGGCCACCGGTGAGGATCAGGGCCACCACACCGACCGGCTCGACGCCGTCGCGGGTCATCGTTCCGGTCATGTACGCGTAGATACCCGCGACGATGACGGAGAAGACCGCGACGAGGAAGAAAATCCGTCCTTCGACCTTCATGGACGTTGCCTCACTCCTGTTTCGGGCTCGAACAGCCGGGTCAGTTGGACGCGACCCGCGCGGTGCGGTCGGTGTTGAACGGGGTGGTGGTGACGGCGTAGGGCGAGCACAGGTCGCCACAGTTCATCGCCGTCAGCGCCTCGGAAGCCGTGTTCGGCTTGCCGCTCTTCGGGTTCACCGTGCCGCGGAGCTGGATGTACTGCGCGTACTTGTCCGGCGACAGGGCCCTGACCTCGAAGTTCATCCCCGAGTGGTAGGTGCCGCACAGTTCGGCGCAGCGGCCGACGAACGAACCTTCCTTGTCGATCGAGTTCTGGAAGGTGAAGTCCTGGTTGTTCTTCTCCGGGTCCGGCATGACGTCCCGCTTGAAGTGGAACTCCGGCACCCAGAACGAGTGGATGACGTCGGCCGACCGCAGGTTGTACTGGATCGTCTTGTTCGTCGGCAGGACGAGCAGCGGGATCTCGGTCGAGCTGCCGACCGTGGTGATCTCGGGGTCGTCGTGGTTCTTGGAGTCGCTCTTGTACTTGAACTCCCAGTTCCACTGGAACGCGACGATGTCGACCGTGACGTCCGGGTTCTCCGTCTCGGCGAGCACGCGGTTCTCGGTGGTCGCGGTGAAGAAGAACAGCACGCAGACCATGATCGTCGGGACGACGACCGTGAAGATCTCCAGCGGGATGTTGTACTGGAACTGGCGGGGCAGTTCCTCTTCCACGCCGTCGGCGGTCTTCTTCTTGCGGTGGAAGATCGCGGTCCAGAAGATCAGCGCCCAGACGATGACACCGACGACCAGCGCGGCGACGACCGTCCACGTCCACAGGGTGCGCATGTCGTGCGCCTGCGGGGTCACCCCGACCGGCCAGCCGAAGCGGAGGATCTCGTCCCCGGAACAGCCCGTCGCGGTCAGCATCACCAGCGCCGCGAGCGCTGCGATGCGGACAGGCCGTGTGGCCTTGATTCGAGGCACGCTTTCCCGCCGAGAATCCGTTAGCTCGCGCTCTGGATTTCCCACTGCGCCTTGCCCTTTCACCCAGAGCCTCCTCGACCGATCTTTGTGTTCACGCGGAGCCTAGCCGAGTTGTGGCGCCGCGCTGACTAAGGGGTAACCACAACACGCGTATCCCCCACCACATCCGGGTGTACGTACACCCGGGCATACTGGGCCCTTCTCCCCCGCTCGGCCAACAAGAGGTGTGTGAACTAGACGTGTGCGGCCTGCTTGGACTGATCTGTTCGACCGAAGCCGACGCTGCGAGCGCCCGTGACGCCGTCGACGCGGCCATGCGCTGCCAGCGGCACCGCGGCCCCGACGAGCACGACACCTGGGCCGACGCCGAGGTGGTCTACGGCTTCAACCGGCTCGCCTTCATCGACGTCGACCACGCCCACCAGCCGCTGATCTGGGGTCCGCCGGAGGCGCCCGAGCGCTACACGCTGAACTTCAACGGCGAGATCTACAACTACAAAGAGCTGCGCGACGAACTGGCCGCCGAGCACGGTGCGAAATTCGCCACAGAGGGTGACGGCGAGGCGATCGTCGCGGCGTACCACTACCTCGGCGACGACGCGGTGAAGAAGCTGCGCGGCATGTTCGCCTTCATGATCTGGGACTCCCAGGAGAAGGTCGTCTTCGGCGCGCGCGACCCGTTCGGCATCAAGCCGCTGTTCTACTCGGCGGGCCCCGGCAAGATCGCCTTCTCCAGCGAGAAGAAGAGCCTGCTGGAGCTCTCCGGCGTGCTCGGCGTCGAGGACGAGCTGGACAAGACGGCGCTGCAGCACTACCTGGTCCTGCAGTACGTGCCGGAGCCCGAGTCGATGCACACCGGCGTCCGCCGCGTCGAGTCCGGCACGTCGTTCCGGGTGGTCCCGGGCGGGAACGTCGAGTTCACCCGCTACTTCCACCCGCAGTTCAACGCGAAGCCGGTCAACAACCAGGCCGAGGCCGACGAACTGTACGAGCGCATCGCCGATGTGATGCGCGACTCGGTCGGCAAGCACATGATCTCCGACCCGGACGTCACCGTCGGCGCGTTCCTTTCCGGCGGCATCGACTCCACCGCGACCGCGACGCTGGCCAAGGAGCACAACCCGAACCTGATCGCGTTCACCACCGGGTTCGAGCGCGAGGGCTACTCCGAGGTCGACGTCGCCGCCGAATCGGCCGCCGCGATCGGCGTGAAGCACGTGGTCCGCACGGTTTCCGCGGACGAGATGATGGAAGCGCTGCCGCTCATCGTCTGGTACCTCGACGACCCGGTGGCCGACCCGGCGCTCGTGCCGCTGTGGTTCATCGCCCGCGAAGCGCGCAAGCACGTCAAGGCGGTGCTGTCCGGCGAAGGCGCCGACGAGCTCTTCTGCGGCTACACGATCTACAACGAGCCGATCTCGCTGGCGCCGTTCGAGAAGATCCCTGGCGGGATGCGGAAGATCATCGGCAAGGTCTCCACGAAGATCCCCGAGGGCACCCGCGGCAAGGACCTGCTGCGGCGCGGGGCGCTGCCGCTGGAGGACCGCTACTACGGCAACGCGCGCAACTTCCGCGACGACCAGCTCCGCAAGGTGCTGCGCACGTACGAGGAAGGCATCGGCTTCAAGGACGTCACCGCTCCCTGGTACAAGATCTCGGAGAACTGGGACCCGGTCGCGCGGATGCAGCACGTCGACCTCTACACCTGGCTGCGCGGCGACATCCTGGTCAAGGCCGACAAGGTGACCATGGCGAACTCGCTGGAACTGCGCGTGCCGTTCCTCGACGCCGAGGTGTTCAAGGTCGCCTCGACCATCCCGCTCGACCAGAAGCTCGCGCACGGCACCACGAAGTACGCGCTGCGCCAGGCGCTGGCGAAGATCATCCCGGGGCACGTGCTGAACCGGCGCAAGCTCGGCTTCCCGGTGCCGATCCGGCTCTGGCTGCGCAACGAGATGTACGACTGGGCCAAGGGCATCATCTCGGACTCGCAGACCGACGCGCTGCTCGACAAGAAGGCCGTCCTGGCGCTGCTCGACGAGCACAAGGCCGGGCAGCTCGACCGCAGCCGCCAGCTGTGGGCGCTGCTGGTGTTCATGCTGTGGCACGGGATCTTCGTCGAGAACCGCATCAAGCCCGAGATCCCGGAACCCGTCTACCCGGTGAAACTCTAGTCACGACTCCGCACTGGCCTTCACCGTTCACGCGGTGAAGGCCAGCATGGACCGATGGACTTCGTCCTCGTGCACGGCACGACGCAGAGCCCGGCGGGCTGGGACCGGGTGGCCAAGTTGCTCAGGGCCGCCGGGCACCGCGCGATCGCGGTGGACCTGCTGACCCCGGCCGATCTGCCCGTCGAGGGCTACGCGCAGCACGCGCGGGACCAGTACGACGGCGAGCGGCCGGTCGTGGTGGCGCATTCCGGAGCCGGGGTCCTGCTCCCCGCGATCGCCGAGGCGCTCGACGCGCGGGCGATGGTGTGGGTGGCCGCCTACATCCCCGATTTCGCCGGTGGCCGGCGCTTGCGCGACGAGGTCCTGACCGTGTTCGCCCCGGAGTGGATCGGCGTGGACCCGACCGCGGATCCCGCGAAGGCGTCGGAGTTCCTGTTCCACGATTGCGATCCCGAGACCGAACATCTGGCGTTGGACAGCCTGCGGCTGTTCAGCCCCGCCGTGCTCGCCGCCCATCCCGCCGGGCCCGCGCCGGAGATCCCGTCGACGGTGATCGTCCCCACGCGTGACCGCACGCTGAAACCGGAGTGGATGCGCCAGGCCGCCAGGGACCGGCTCGGCGTCGGCGCGATCGAGATCGACGCCGGGCACTGCCCGCACATGTCCCGCCCGGCCGAGGTCGCCGCCATCCTGACCGGACGCGGCACGGCGTAAGTCCGTGAAGGCCTCCTTGAGGGACTCTGGGTCCCTCAAGGGTGCCTTCACGGACTTACCGAGGCTCAAGCAGGCAGGATGGCCGCGATCTCTTCGGCCGACTCCGGACCGAAGGCCTCCTTCAGGCGGCCCAGCACGTCGGCGCGGTCGAAGGACCACTCCTGTGTGCCCACGGTCTCCAACACCAGCACGGCGATCAGCGAGCCCAGCTGCGCCGAACGCTCCAGGCTCAGCCCGCCGTCGATCCCGGCGATGAACCCGGCGCGGAAACCGTCGCCGACGCCGGTCGGGTCGACCTTGCCGCGTTCCGGGACGGCGCCGATCTGCAGCGCGAGACCGTCCTTGCCGATGATCTCGACACCCTTTTCCCCGAGCGTGGTGATCCGCATGCCGACGCGGTCGAGGACGTCGGCCTCGGTCCAGCCGGTCTTCTGGAGCAGCAGTTCCCATTCGTAGTCGTTGCTGAACAGGTACTTCGCGCCGTCGACGAAGGCGCGCACCTGCTCGCCGTCCATCCGCGCGAGCTGCTGCGAGGGGTCCACGGCGAAGGTGTAGCCGCGCTGGCGGCACTCCTCGGCGTGCCGGACCATGCCTTCGGGGTCGTCCGGGCTGATCAGCACGAGCGACAGCTCGCCGGCGTGCGCGGCGACCGGCGCCAGTTCGATGTTGCGGGATTCGGCCATCGCCCCGGCGTAGAAGGTGGCGATCTGGCAGAGGTCCTCGTCGGTGGTGCAGACGAAGCGCGCGGTGTGCGCGACCTCGGAGACCAGCACGCCGGCGGTGTCGACGCCGTGCCGTTCGAGCCACGAGCGGTAGTCGGCGAAGTCGGAGCCCACCGCGCCGACCAGGATCGGGCTCTTGCCGAGCACGCCGAGCCCGAAGGCGATGTTGGCGCCGATCCCGCCCCGCCGGACGACGAGGTCGTCGGCCAGGAAGCTCAGGGACACGCGGTGCAGCTGCTCGGCGATGAGCTGCTCGGCGAACCTGCCCGGGAAGTGCATGAGATGGTCGGTTGCGATACTGCCGGATACTGCGATCCTGGCGCTGTCTGCCACCGGTTCTCCTTGATCGGTCGGCCTCGCGAAAGCGAGGACGGCTAAGTTACCCGCAGGTCATGCCCCATACGGGTTGCTTCAGGCACGGCCATCAACACTACCGGTTGGTAGTGGTGTCCTA
This sequence comes from Amycolatopsis thailandensis, assembly GCF_042723255.1. Taxonomy (NCBI): domain Bacteria; kingdom Bacillati; phylum Actinomycetota; class Actinomycetes; order Pseudonocardiales; family Pseudonocardiaceae; genus Amycolatopsis; species Amycolatopsis thailandensis. Next base: position 7,093 of record NZ_JBHXJK010000165.1, on the reverse strand, counting down.
CTGGAACACGAGTCATTAACTTGTCGTTCGTGACCACTCCCGCGTATCACCTCGAACCGGAATCGATCGGCGAACTCATCGCCGACTGTGCCGGCATCCCGTCGTCCCTCCAGGCCGAGAACCTGCCCCTGCCCCGGCAGATCGCTCCGCCCTGGACCGTGGACGAGCGGTGTCTCGCCCAGGTCGCCGATCTGGACGCCTACGTCTGATCCCGTCGCGATGTGACGCACCACGGGCATGAAGAAGGGCCGCGACCTTGGGTGAGGTTCGCGGCCCTTCCTCGTGCCTCGACGCGGATCAGTGGAAGCTGTCGCCGCAGGCGCAGCTGCCGGTCGCGTTGGGGTTGTCGATCGTGAAGCCCTGCTTCTCGATCGAGTCGACGAAGTCGATCACGGCGCTCGACACGTACGGCGCGCTCATCCGGTCGACGGCCACGCGAAGCCCGTCGAAGTCACGGAACAGGTCACCGTCGAGCGTGCGCTCGTCGAAGAACAGCTGGTAGCGCAGGCCCGCGCACCCACCGGGCTGGACGGCGATGCGCAGGTGCATGTCGTCGCGGCCCTCCTGCTCGAGCAGGGCCTTCGCCTTGACGGCGGCGGCGTCGGTCAAGGTGACGCCGTGCGTCTCCTCGGCGGTCTCGGCCTGAGCTGCGGCTGCCTGCTCAGCGGTCGTCATGGTTCTCCCTCTGGTCGAACTCGCTGCGGGTACTCGTCTTGCACATGGTCCAACACGTCGGAGTCCCGATCTGTTCCCCTCCATGGTGACATATCGCTCGGCCTGGTGCGTGGCACCGTGACGCCTGCAACTACCCTGGTGAGGTGAGGTTCCTGCGCCGTAGCACCACAGACTCCGCCACGACGGACACCGAGACGCCCGACAGCGAGGCCGTCGAGGTCCAGGCCAAGGCGTATACGCCCGGCAAGGGCAAGGCCACGCCCAAGCGGCGTGAGGCCGAGGCCAAGCGCCGCGGCCCGGTGGCGCCCCCGCCGACCACCATGCGCGAGGCGATGAAGCGCAACAAGGAACTGCGCAAGTCCGCGAAGTCCGACCCGGAGTACAAGGCGAAGCAGCGCAACGCCGCCAAGGAACGCCGCGAGCGGATGATGGCGGGTGAGGACAAGTACCTGCTCCCCCGTGACCGCGGCCCGGTCAAGGCCTACATCCGCGACCTGGTCGACTCGCGGCGCAACCTGCTCGGGCTGTTCATGCCGCTGGCGATCCTGGTGTTCGTCGCGCTGATCCTCCCGTACCCGGAGGTGCAGCGGTACGCGACGCTGCTGTGCACCGTGATGCTGCTCGGCATGATCGTCGAAGGCGTGCTCAGCGGGCGCCGGATCGCGAAGATGGTCCGGCTGAAGTTCCCCAACGAGGCCGTCAAGGGCACCTCCGTCGGCTGGTACTCCTTCATCCGCGCGAGCCAGATCCGCAAGCTGCGCGTCCCCAAGCCGCGGGTCAGCCCCGGCGACAAGGTCTGAGCAGGCGAAACCCAGGTCGTTAGCGTGGCTAACGGCCTGGGGTAGAGTCGCGCTCATGGAGTTTCGACGCCTCGGCCGCAGCGGCCTCAATGTCAGTGAGATCTCGTACGGCAACTGGCTCACCCACGGGTCCCAGGTGGAAGAGGACCAGGCCCAGGCCTGCATCAAAGCGGCGCTCGACGTCGGCATCACCACGTTCGACACCGCCGACGTCTACGCGAACACCGCCGCCGAATCGGTGCTCGGCCGCGGCCTGAAGGGCCTGCGCCGCGAAAGCCTGGAGATCTTCACCAAGGTCTACTGGCCGACCGGCCCCAAGGGCCCCAACGACAAGGGCCTCGGCCGCAAGCACATCATCGAATCGGCGAACGCCTCGCTGAAGCGGCTCGGCACCGACTACGTCGACCTCTACCAGGCGCACCGGTTCGACCGGACCGTCCCGCTCGAAGAGACGTTCCTCGCCTTCGCCGACCTCGTCCGGCAGGGCAAGGTGCTCTACGTCGGCGTCTCCGAGTGGAACGCCGAGCAGATCACCCAGGGCGCGGCGATCGCGCGCGAGCTGAAGGTGCCCCTGATCTCGAACCAGCCGCAGTACAGCGCGCTGTGGCGGGTCATCGAGGCGCAGGTCATCCCGGCCTCCGAGCGTGAAGGGCTCAGCCAGATCGTCTGGTCCCCGATCGCGCAGGGCGTGCTCACCGGCAAGTACAAGCCCGGCCAGGCGCTGCCCGAGGGCTCCCGCGCGACAGACGAGAAGGGCGGCGCCAACATGGTCGCCCGTTTCCTCGCCGACGACGTCCTCGAACGCGTCCAGCGGCTTCAGCCGCTCGCGGACAAGGCGGGCCTGACGATGGCCCAGCTCGCCGTGGCGTGGGTGCTGCAGAACCCGAACGTCGCCTCGGCGATCATCGGCGCTTCGCGGCCGGAGCAGGTGCACGAGAACGTGAAGGCGGCCGGCGTGACGCTGGACGCGGATCTGCTCGCCGCGATCGACGAGGCCCTCGACGGCGTCGCCGAGACCGACCCCACCCTCACCCGCTCGCCCTGATCCCCCTGAACGCATTTAGTCGACTAATTGCGGATGCTTTTCCCGCAATTAGTCGACTAAATGCGACGTTCGCCTTGCGTCAGTCGCCGTGCACCCGTGACTGGTACGCGATCTGACCATCGAGGTCGAGGGCGTCACCCGGAGCGCGCAACGGGTCGATTCCCAGGCCCCGCAACAACCTGCTCGCGCCGGCGACGCGGTCGCCCGTCCGGCCGTCGAGCCGCTCCGGCCGGTGGCCCCGCTGGATCAGCAGGCCCTCGACGTCGTCTATCAACCGGTACGGGTCGTACACCTGCTGTTCAGGCATGGTCGCCGCCCGATACCCAGGTCTTCCCGGTGATCCTTTCGTAGACCTCGGTGTAGCGCTTGCGGGTCGCTTCGACGATCTCGTCCGGGATGGCGGGGCCGGGTGGCGTCTTGTCCCAGCCGGTGGTGGTGGACCAGTCGCGGACGAACTGCTTGTCGAACGCGTGCTGTGTGCGGCCCGGCTCGTAGTCGTCGGCGGGCCAGAACCGCGACGAGTCCGACGTGAGGACCTCGTCCCCGAGCGTCAGCACGCCGTCGGCGTCGAACCCGAACTCGATCTTGGTGTCGGCGATGATGATGCCGTTCTTCGCCGCGTGCTCCGCGCCCTTGGTGTAGACCTCGAGCGTCAGGTCCCGGATGCGGTCCGCGGTCTCCTGGCCGATCTCGTTCACGACGTCGGCGAAGGTCATGAACTCGTCGTGACCGGTGTCGGAGATCTTCGTGGTGGGCGTGAAGATCGGCTCGGGCAGCTTGTCCGCCTCGACCAGACCGGCGGGCAGTTCGACGCCGGAAACCTTGCCGTCACGCCGGTATTCGCGCATGCCGAGACCGGTGAGGTAGCCGCGCGCGATGCATTCGACCTGGATCATCTTCAGTGGCTTGCAGCGTGTGGCGCGACCGGCGAATTCCGCGGGGACGTCGGTCGTGGAAATGACGTGGTTCGGCACCACGTCGGCCATCTTTTCGAACCACCAGGCGGAAAGCTGGTTCAGCAGCGCGCCCTTGTCCGGGATCGGGGTCGGCAGCGAGACGTCGTAGACCGAAACGCGATCCGACGCGACGAGCAGAATGTCGCCGTCGATTTCGTAAAGGTCCCGGACCTTACCCGCGTGAATGTGCTTCATGCCCCGTCCTCGATGTTGTATTCGTAGAAAATCCAATGGTCCGGCAACGCCGCCGATTCGCCGTACTCGAGTACGTCTCCCTCGGCGGACAAGAACCTGTTACGGCTCAACAAAATCGCCGAACCTTCGGCCACGCCGAGTTCCTTCGCCTCCTCGGCACCCGCCAGCCCCGCGGCGTGCTGAGAATGGGTCGACGTCAGAACCCGGCCTGTCCGGTCCGCAACATATTTGACCGTTCCTTCGACGATCCGCACCGGCTCGAACAGCAACGGCGCCTTCGACGCGACAGTGCCGTCGAACCACGAAACGGACGTCGACACCGGCACGTCCTGGCCCGCGTACGTGGTCCGCCGCCGCCGTATCGCGGGAGAACCCTGGTCGATCCCCAGGGCGCCCGCCACCCGCTCCGGCGCCGGGACGAGCCCGGCCTCACGGATTTTCGCGTAGTGGCCCGGCGGATAGACCTTGCCGGTTCGCGCGATCGAGATCGTCCGATCGTGCGCGGAGCGGTGCAGCGCCCTGGTCTGCACCACTGTCCCGATCCCGCGAACCGCGCGGACCAGACCTTCCGCCCGGAGCGTGGACAGCACCTTCATCGCCGTCGCCATCGCGACGTTCCAGTTCCTGGCGATCTCCCGTGCGGACGGGACCGCGTCGCCTTCCTTGAGCCTGCCCGAAACGATGTCGTCGCGAATGTTTCCCGCGATCTGGAGATACGGCGGTTCAGGTCGGTCGACGGCGGGCAAGGTGACTCCTCACAAGGTCGCGCGGTGCGCACAAGCGTTCTAGCACACCAATGGGCGAGCACCAAGGATCCTGCTCACACCCCATTATTACGTACTAGTACACATTCTGGACGGTGCTCTAGTACACCTGTTACTCTCCGCAGAGTTCCCGAAACCCGTTGGGGGGCTCGATGAACCATCTGAGCATCGACGAACTGCTCGAAGAGCTTCGAAGACGCCGGTGGGTCGTCTACATCTTCGGCCCCCGCGAGGAGCCGGAGGTCTGTGCCGCGGTGTTCCAGTGGGACACCTGTGCCGATGTCCTCGTCCTCCGCGGCGAGGAACGGGCGAGCGCCTTCCGGGTCACCACAGTCGCCGACACGGACGTCTTCCAACCGGCGCTCGTGTCGTGGCAATACCACTCGACGGCCGACTGGACCCTGCGCGCGGTGCTCACCATCCCGCCCCCCGGCGACGCCGCCGCGCCGATCCAGTTGCTGCAACCACATCCGGACTGCGTGATCCCGATGGAGGCGCGCCAACCGGTCACCATCCTGCCCGCCAACGGAGCCAAGGCCGACAACCAGGGAGATCCCTAACCGCGGCCGATCACCTGCTCGGCGACAACGAGGTCGTGCGGGTAGGTGATCTTGAGGTTCTCCGCGCTGCCCGGAACCCACCGCACCGGCAGCGCGGAGAACCTTTCCATGCACGAAGACGTGTCCGTGCCGACGAAACCCTCGCGCTCCGCCGTTTCGTACGCCTCCAGCAACGGGGCGGCACGGAAACCCTGCGGCGTCTGCACCCGGATCGCTCCCGGCAGCGCGCCGGAAACGGTGTCGCTGTCGACCCGCACGATGTCGTCGGCCGCGACCCCGGGCACCGCTCCCCCGTGCAGCCGCGTGTCCGCGAGGACGTCCGCGATCAGGTCCGGGGTGACGAGCGGACGGGCCGCGTCGTGCAGCAGCACCGCGTCGATCTCGCCGCTCTCGATGCGGGAAGTCAAGTGGCGCAAGGCGTTCAGCTCCGAACCCTGACGTGTCGCGCCACCGTGGACGAGTTCGACCTCACCCGGATGCGCGGCGAGCACCTCGCGCGCGAGTTCGGTGTCCTGCGGCCGGATGACCAGCACGAGCACGTCGATACCGGGCACCCGGGCGAAGGCGTCGAGCGACCACGCGACGACCCGTTTGCCCGCCACCGGCAGATAGACCTTGTTGAGCTTGGCGCCGACCCGGGTACCCGCTCCGCTCGCGAGCACCACCCCGGCGGCCTTCGTCTGAGCCACAGGCAACTCTGACACAGGCGGGTGGGTAGGTTGGGCGCGGCCACCGAAGCGATCCGAAGGGGCAGGGCGTTGACCGACGAAATCCTCGAGTTCTCCGAAGTCGAGCAGCCTGATGAACACGCGCGCTCGGCGGCGATCGCATTGCACTCGAAACTGATCAAACCCGCGGGCTCGCTGGGCAGGCTCGAAGAACTGGGCGTATGGGTCGCGGCCTGCCAGGGCCAGTCGCCGCCGCGCCCGTTCACCCGGCCCCGGGTCGTGGTGTTCGCCGGGGACCACGGCATCGCCGCGAAGGGTGTCTCGGCCTATCCGGGCGAGGTCACCGCGCAACTCGTCGGCAGCATGCTGACCGGAGGCGCCGCCATCAACGTGCTGGCGGCTTCGGCGGGCGCGAGTGTCCGGGTGGTCGACATGGCCGTCGACAGCGACGCCCCCGCCACGCGGTCGATCGGCGAGTTCAAGGTGCGGCGCGGATCCGGCTCCATCGACGTCGAAGACGCGCTCACCGACGACGAGGCGCGTGCCGCTCTCCTCGCGGGCAGGACGATCGCCGACGCCGAAGTCGACGGCGGGGCCGACCTGCTCATCGCGGGCGATCTCGGGATCGGGAACAGCACCCCGGCCTCCGTGCTGGTCGCGGCGCTGACCGGCAGCGAACCGGTGGCCGTCGTCGGCCGCGGTTCGGGGATCGACGACAACGCCTGGATGCGCAAGGCCGCGGCGGTCCGGGACGCGCTGCGGCGGGCGCGGACCGTGCTGTCCGACCCGGTCGCGCTGCTGCGGACGTCCGCCGGCGCCGACATCGCCGCGATGGCGGGCTTCCTCGCGCAGGCCTCGCTCCGGAAGACGCCGGTGATCCTGGACGGTCTGGTCGCGTCCGCGGCCGCGCTGGTCGCCGAGGAACTCGTCCCGGGCGCGCGGCAGTGGTGGACCGCGGGCCAGCGCGGCGGCGAACCCGCGCACGCGCTGGCGCTGGAGCACCTCGATCTGGAGCCGATCCTGGATCTGGACGTGCGCCTCGGCGAGGGCACGGGCGCTGTCGCGGCGCTACCGCTGGTGTTCATGGCGACCCGGGTGCTCGCGGAGATGGCGACGCACGAGCAGGCCGGGGTGAGCGGGCCGCTGATCGAGGCCCCCGCTTCCTGACGCGCCGGGATGTCCTGTTGGCACCGCCCAGCGTCCTGGGGTGCCTGCCGGATGTGGCCGGCAGTCGATCGGCAAGTCCGTGAAGGCCTCCTTACCTACCCTGAAGGTAGTGAAGGAGGCCTTCATGGAATCCGCGATCGTCACAGGTGCACCAGCAGTCACAGCAGTAACAGCGGCGGTGCCGAAAGACCCCGTCGCTCGGCACCGCTGAGGGAACTCGCCCCAGTACGTGAAGGCCCCCTTCATTGCGCTAGGCGCAATGA
>NZ_JBHXJK010000164.1:0-16378 GCF_042723255.1 Amycolatopsis thailandensis | reverse complement strand
GAACACGAATCGCCACTGACGACCAACGGAGCCGCATGTTCACCGCAGCCTTCCTCGCCCTCTCGCTCGTCTTGATCCCGCCCACCGAAATCCGGCCCGACCAGGTCGAGCACATCGCCCTGCCCTGTGCCCAAGCGGGCGCGTCCGCCGACGACAACGACTCCGCCCAAAGCCTCAACCAGCAGCTCGCCACCAAGATGCGCGGCTACATGAACCCGTACAACACGTCCTGCGCCAGAGCGGTCGTCGAGACCGTCCAGAGATCGGGGTTCAACGAACGCGCGGCGGCCATCGCGATCGCGACGGTGATCGTCGAGTCGAGCATCGCCAACCTCGACGGCGGGCTCGGCGACTCGGTCGGGCTCTTCCAGCAGCGCGCGAGCTGGGGGAGCTTCGAGCAGCGGACCGACCCGGCCTGGGCGACGGCCCGGTTCCTCGCCGTGATGCGGCAGTTCTTCCCGAACGGCGCCTGGAACGACGTCGCCATCGGTGACGTCGCCGCGGCGATCCAGCGGCCCGCGGCGAAGTACCGGCATCGCTACGGGGTCGAGGCCGACGACGCGGTCAAGATCGTCGGCGAACTCTGGGCCCGGAACGGCGAATGGCCCCTGCCCACCAGGGTGGACAGGGGCCATTGAGCCGTGGTCGGACTACTTGCGCCAGGCCGTGCGCTGCTTGCGGATGTCGAGCACCAGCCCGAACATCATCAGCAGGGACAGCCCGATCAGCCACAGGTTCTCGGTCCAGCCGTGGTGATTGCCGTACAGCATCACCAGCAGGATGATCGCGCACAGCCAGCCCGCGATCCGCGTCGCCTTCGGGAAAGAACCGTGCCAGCCCCACTCGGCCGACGGCTCGTCGCGGGGGTCGACGGTGTCGACGCCCACCCGGCCGCGCTTTTCGACCGCTTTGCTCGCCACGATCAACTCCTCAAAACCCGATGGTTCGCTTGCCCGCGAATGATCCCACACCTGGCTGCACGCGCCGGATGGGGCCCAAGCGACAATGAGCCCCGATGACTACCTCGCGAAGTGTGCTCGTGCTCGGTTCGACCGGTTCGGTCGGCGCCCAGGCTCTCGACGTGGCGGCCCGTAACCCGGAGCTGTTCCGGGTCGCCGGGATCGCCGCGGGCGGTTCCGACCCCGCCGCGCTGGCCGCGCAGGCCCTGGCGCACCAGGTCGACGCCGTGGCGATCAGCAGGCCGACGGCCGTGGAAGACCTGCAGCTCGCGCTGTACGCCGAAGCGCAGAAGCGCGGCTACTCCAGTGGCGACTTCAAGCTCCCGCGCATCTACGCGGGGGCCGACGCGGTCGTCGAGATGATCGACGCCACCCCGGTCGACGTCGTGCTCAACGCGCTCCCCGGCTCCCAGGGGCTCCCGCCGACCCTGCGCGCGCTCGCCACCGGCGCCACGCTCGCGCTGGCCAACAAGGAGTCGCTGATCGCGGGCGGCCCGCTCGTGCTCGCCGCGGCCAAGCCCGGCCAGCTGGTCCCGGTCGATTCGGAGCACTCCGCGATCGCCCAGGCCCTGCGCGCCGGCCGCGAGTCCGAGGTCGCCAGGCTGGTGCTGACCGCCTCGGGCGGCCCGTTCCGCGGCCGCAAGCGCGAGGAGCTGGCCGACGTCACCGTCGAGCAGGCGATGGCGCATCCGACCTGGTCGATGGGCCCGCTCATCACGATCAACTCGTCCACCCTGGTCAACAAGGGGCTGGAACTGATCGAGGCGAAGCTCCTGTTCGACATCGAGACCGAGCGCATCGACGTGGTCGTCCACCCGCAGTCGATCATCCACTCGATGGTGACCTTTGTGGACGGCTCGACGATCGCCCAGGCCAGCCCGCCCGACATGCGGCTGCCGATCGCGCTGGCCCTGCACTGGCCGGATCGTGTCCCCGGCGCCGCGGCCGCGTGCGTCTGGGACAAGCCCGCGAGCTGGACCTTCGAGCCGCTGGACAACGAGGCGTTCCCGGCCGTCGAGCTGGCGAGGCACGCCGGAACCGTCGGCGGCTGTGTCCCGGCGGTCTACAACGCGGCGAACGAGGAGCTGGTGGCCGCATTCCTGGCACAGAACACCGGCTTCACCTCGATTGTGGACACTATTGCCCAGGTGGTGGAAGCCGCCGACGAATGGCGTCGCGAACCTCGCGACGTGGATGACGTACTTGCTGCCGAGCGCTGGGCTCGCGCGCGTGCCGGTGCGCTGATCGGTAAGGGGAAGTAGCGCGTGGTCTTCATTCTCGGGATCGTGCTGTTCGCGCTGGGCATCTGCCTGTCTGTCGCGCTGCACGAGGCCGGTCACATGTGGGCGGCGAAGGCCTTCGGCATGAAGGTCCGGCGCTTCTTCGTCGGCTACGGGCCGACGGTGTTCTCCTTCCGCCGCGGCGACACCGAGTACGGCCTCAAGTGGATCCCGCTCGGCGGGTTCTGCGACATCGCGGGTATGACCGCGCTCGACGAGGTCACCCCGGAGGAGTCGAAGCGCGCGATGTGGCGCTTCAAGACCTGGAAGCGCACCGTCGTCATGGCGGCGGGTTCGGTGACGCACTTCATCCTCGGTTTCGTCATCCTGTACCTGATGGCCGTCACCATGGGCCTGCCGAACCCGGACGCGGCGAAGGCGCCCACCGAGCCGGTGATCAGCGCCACGTCGTGTGCCCGTGCGGCCACCACCGTCGAGCAGTTGAACGACAAGTCCTGCCCGCCCGGCGCCCCCACCCCCGCGCAGACCGCCGGGATTCAGGCAGGCGACAGGATCCTGTCGGTGGCGGGCAAGCCGACACCGGCCTGGACCGACATGCTCGCGGCCGTCCAGGTCGCCGGAGGCCCGACACCGTTCGTGGTCGAGCGCAACGGGCAGCGGCTCAACCTGACCGTCGACGTGCCGCGCGTGCAGCGACTGGTCGCCGACGGTGAGAACAAGACCACGGTCAAGGACGTCGGCATGATCGGCGCCTCACCGGTGCCGAAGTCGGTAGTGGCGACCTACGGTCCGGTCGACGCGATCGGGGCGACGTTCGACTTCACCGGCACGATGTTCTCCGAAACCGCCAAGCGGCTGATCGAGTTCCCGTCGCGGATGCCCGCGGTGGTGGAGTCCATCTTCGGCGGCGAGCGCGACCCGAACACCCCGGTCAGCGTGGTCGGCGCCAGCCGGATCGGTGGCGAGGCCGCCGAGCGCGGGCTGTGGGAGGTCTTCCTCCTCCTGCTGGCGAGCCTGAACTTCTTCATCGGCGTGTTCAACCTGCTGCCGCTGCTCCCGCTCGACGGCGGGCACATCGCGGTCGTCTGGTACGAGCGGGTCCGGGACTGGTTCCGGAAGCTGCGCGGGAAGGCGGCGGGTGGTCCGGTCGACTACACGAAGCTCTCCGCGGTCACGTTGGTGCTCGTCTTCATCGGCGGCGCGGTCACTTTGCTCACCATCACCGCCGACATCGTGAATCCGGTCAAGCTGTTCCAGTGACGGGGAAGGGCGGTCACGGAGCGCACTGTCAGCACCGTTGGGCCGCCCAGGTAATGCTGCTCACCGTGACGGCTGACGTCGTGGATGTCCGCCGATCGGGGTAGGTACGCTTGAGGGCGTGACTGTCGCTCTTGGTATGCCAGCGCTTCCTCCTCCCGTCCTCTCCGAGCGTCGCAAGACCCGACAGCTGCAGGTCGGGCCGGTCGGCGTCGGCAGCGAGCACCCGATCTCGGTGCAGTCGATGACCACCACGCTCACCTCGGACGTCAACGCGACCCTGCAGCAGATCGCCGAGCTGACGGCTGCGGGCTGTGACATCGTGCGCGTCGCGTGCCCGTCGGCGGACGACGCCGAGGCGCTGCCCGCGATCGCGCGGAAGTCGCAGATCCCGGTGATCGCCGACATCCACTTCCAGCCGAAGTACGTCTTCGCCGCGATCGAAGCCGGGTGCGCGGCGGTCCGGGTGAACCCGGGCAACATCCGCAAGTTCGACGATCAGGTCAAGGAGATCGCCCGCGCGGCGAAGGACCACGGCACCCCGATCCGGATCGGCGTCAACGCGGGTTCGCTGGACAAGCGGATCATGGACAAGTACGGCAAGGCGACCCCGGAGGCGCTGGCCGAGTCGGCGCTGTGGGAGGCGTCGCTGTTCGCCGAGCACGACTTCTACGACGTCAAGATCTCCGTGAAGCACAACGACCCGGTGGTCATGGTGCGCGCGTACGAGATCCTCGCCGAGCAGTGCGACTACCCGCTGCACCTCGGGGTCACCGAAGCCGGCCCGGCGTTCCAGGGCACCATCAAATCGGCCGTGGCCTTCGGCGCGCTGCTGCGCCAGGGCATCGGCGACACCATCCGCGTGTCGCTGTCGGCGCCGCCGGTGGAAGAGGTCAAGGTCGGGATCCAGATCCTGCAGTCGCTGAACCTCAAGGAGCGCAAGCTCGAGATCGTCTCCTGCCCCTCGTGCGGCCGCGCGCAGGTGGACGTCTACACGCTCGCCGAGCAGGTCACCGCCGGCCTGGAGGGCATGGAGGTCCCGCTGCGCGTCGCGGTCATGGGCTGCGTCGTCAACGGCCCGGGTGAGGCGCGCGAGGCCGACCTCGGCGTCGCTTCGGGCAACGGCAAGGGGCAGATCTTCGTCAAGGGCGAGGTCATCAAGACCGTGCCCGAGCACGCCATCGTCGAGACGCTGATCGAAGAGGCCATGCGGATCGCCGAAGAATCCGGCCAGACCATCGGCGAGGGAGAACCCACCGTCACCGTCGGCTGAATCCGGCCGAGTGGTCGAGACCACGCCATGAAAGGTCCTTTCCTCGCAAAATTTGCAAGGAAAGGACCTTTCATGGCGCTTGTGGGGCCCGACCTGCTGAGGTTCTCTCAGCGTGTCGTAAAGCTTGCGTTCCGTTTACGCCGCTCATCTGGCACCCTGGAGTGGTGTTGCGGCTTGCAGGTGCACGGCTGCTCGATGATCGGGACTATCCGGCGGTCCGTGCCGCGCTCGCCACAGACCCGGTCGGCAGCTGCATGGTCAGTGCCAGGGTGGAGACCGCGGGTCTCGACCCCTGGCGGCTCGGTGGTGAGCTCTGGGCCGCCGATTCCCGCCCGGTGCGCGCGGGCAGGCTCCAGGGGCTGTGCTTCTCCGGGCCGAACCTGATCCCTTTGCGCGGCAACGCCTCCGCTCTGCGTTCCTTCGCCGATCGTGCCCTGCGCCGCCAGCGGAGCTGTTCCTCGCTCGTCGGCCCGGCCGAACAGGTGCTGGGGCTGTGGGACGAACTCGAGTCGGAATGGGGCCCCGCCCGCGAAGTCCGGCACGACCAGCCGCTGCTGGCGCTCGACGGGATCCCGTCCGTCGCCGCCGATCCGGCGGTCCGCGCCGTGCGCCCGGAGGAACTCGACAGGTACCTCCCGGCCGCGATAGCCATGTTCATCGAAGAGGTCGGCGTCGACCCCCGCAACGGCGACGGCGGAGCCGGTTACCGCGCCCGGGTCGCGGAGCTCATCGCCGGCGGCAGGGCGTTCGCGCGGTTCGAGGACGGCGAGGTCGTCTTCAAGGCCGAGATCGGCGCGATGTCCTCCACGGTCGGCCAGATCCAGGGCGTCTGGGTGCATCCGGAACGCCGCGGCGGCGGCCTCGGCACCGCCGGGACGGCGTCCGTGGTGACCAGGCTCGTCCGCGGCATGGGCCGCACCGCGAGCCTGTACGTCAACGCCTACAACAGCCCGGCGCTCGCGGCCTATCGCAAGATCGGCTTCCAGCAGGTCGGACAGTACGCGACTGTTCTTTTCTAGAACGGCGTTGCATCCGGTCGGAAACCGCCGGGAATGGCAGGATCCGGGGCATGCCAGCAGGTCGTCGTTTCGCCGTCGTCGTGCTCGCGGGGGTGGTGGGCCTTTCGGCCGCCGGGTGCGGCCTCTTCGCCGATTCGGGCCCTGAAGACGCGATCACGGGTTTCCTCGACGGACTCTCTTCCGGAGACGCCGCCGCGGCGGCGTTCTTCACCGATTCGCCGGACGCCGCGCGGGCGGCACTGGAGATGGCGCGGAAAGCGCTTTCCCCCGAGTCGGTCAAGGTCGCGGCGGACGAGGTCAAGCACGCGTCCGGGGCGGACAACGGGACGGCGACCTATCAGCTCACGTGGAATCTCCCGCGCGGCCGGGTGTGGACGTACAAGGCCGACGCGCAGGTCTACTCCACCCAGGGCGGCTGGAAGGTGCGCTGGCTGCCCACCGTGCTCCATCCGCAGCTGGCCGCGCAGCAGACCATCGCGCTGAAGTCCGAGCCGCCGGACCTCGCGCCGGTGCTGGACCGCGACGGGATGCCGTTGCTGCGCCCGCAGAACGTCGTCAGCGTGGTGCTCGACCCGGCCAAGGCGGGCGACCTGGTGGCGGTCTCCGACAAACTCGGCGCGGCGCTCAACCGGTTCGAAGCCACGGTGACCGGGCAGTCGATCCGCGACGGGGTGAAGGCGCTCAAACCGGGAGCCGGCTATCCGGTGGTGAGCCTGCGGGCGAGCAGCTACCAAGAGGTGAAACCCGAGATCTACGACCTGCCCGGCGTCCGGTTCAGCCAGCAGGACAGGCTGCTTCCCGACGACAAGAACTTCGGCAAGCAGGTGCTGCCGTCCGTCCGCACGCTCGTCGAGGACCAGGTCGAGGGGTCGGCGGGCTGGCGCGTCGTCACGCTCGACACGGCAGGTGGCGAGATCGTCGACCTGCACGACGAACGCCCCAAACCGGCCCCCGCGGTCGTCAGCACGCTCAGTGTGAAGGCGCAGGGTTCGGCGGAGCGGGCGCTCGCCCCGGTCCCGACGGCCGCCGCGCTGGTCGCGATCCAGCCGTCGACGGGCGAAATCCTGGCCGTGGCGCAGAACACCCCGGCCGACGCCCAGGGCGCGATCGCGCTCACCGGCCGGTTCCCGCCGGGCTCCACGATGAAGATCGCCACCGCCGTCGCCGCGCTGTCCGCTGGCTCGGTGCGGGCGGACAGCCCCGTCGACTGCCCCGGCACGGCCACCTTCGAAAACCGGACGGTGCCGAACGAGGGCAAGTTCGCCCTCGGCGTCGTCCCGTTGTCGACGGCGTTCGCCAAGTCCTGCAACACGACCTTCGCGAAGCTCGCGACCGACCTGCCGCCCGCCGCGCTGACCGACGCCGCGCGCGACCTCGGCGTCGGCGCCGACTTCGTGATCCCCGGCCTGACCACGATCACCGGCTCGGTGCCACCGGCGAACACCGTCGCGCAGCGGGCGGAGAACGGCTTCGGCCAGGGGACCGTGGTGACGAGCCCGTTCGGTCTCGCGGTCGCCACCGCCACGGTCCAGTCGGGGAAGATCCCGGTGCCGACGCTGGTGCGGGGGATGGCCGCGACGTCGTCCGGGCTCGGGAAACCGATCCGGCCGGAGGTGCTCGACGCGCTGCGCGGGATGATGCGCGAGGTCGTCACCGACGGCACGGCGACGCTGCTCAAGCCGCTGCCCGACGTCCGGGGCAAGACCGGGACGGCCCAGTTCGGCGACGGCACGCATTCGCACGGCTGGTTCGCCGGTTACACCGGAGACCTCGCCTTCGCGGTGCTGACGACCGACGCGGGCACGTCCAGACCGGCGGTCGAGGCGGCCCAGCGCTTCCTGGCGGGGCTCGGCTAGCCGTCAGGTCGTAGGCTGGACTCATGTCCGTTCGTTCCCCCTTGAAGCCCGGCGTCCAGACGCCCAGGCGAGTCGTCCCCGCCAGCATCGCCCGCCCCGAGTATGTCGACCGGCCGGCGCCGAAACGCGACACGGGCAACGGGGTCCGCACGCCCGAGGTGATCGAGGCGATGCGCGTCGCGAGCCGGATCGCGGCACAGGCGCTCGAGGAGGGCGGCAAGGCCGTCAAACCCGGCGCGACCACCGACGACATCGACAAGGTGATCCACGAGTTCCTGCTGGACAACCACGCGTACCCGTCCACCCTCGGCTACCGCGCGTTCCCGAAATCGTGCTGCACCTCGCTCAACGAGGTGATCTGCCACGGCATCCCGGACTCGACGGTGATCGAGGACGGCGACATCTGCAACATCGACGTCACCGCGTTCATCGGCGGCGTCCACGGCGACACCAACGCGACGTTCCTGGCGGGTGACGTCTCCGAGGAGGCGCGGCTGCTGGTCGAGCGCACCCGCGAGGCGACCATGCGCGCGATCAAGGCCGTCCGCCCCGGCAGGCAGCTCAACGTGATCGGCCGCGTCATCGAGGCGTACGCGAAGCGGTTCGACTACGGCGTCGTGCGGGACTTCACCGGTCACGGCGTCGGCCCGGCGTTCCACACCGCGCCGACCGTCCTGCACTACGAGGAGCCGTCGGTCGAAACGGTCATCGAGCAGGGCATGACCTTCACGATCGAGCCGATGATCACCCTCGGCACCATCGACTACGACATCTGGGCCGACGACTGGACCGTCACCACCAAGGACAAGAAGTGGACCGCCCAGTTCGAGCACACCCTCGTGGTGACCGAGGACGGCGCGGAGATCCTCACAGTGCCCTAGGTCGCGCGCTGACGTAAACACGCCGAAGGGGCGCCAGTTCACGCTCAACGTCACGGTGAGTGTGAAGGCGCCCCTTCATCGTGTTTCCGTGGGCCTCCGGCCCAAAGAGGGCGCGCGACGTGAAGTCTCCGTCGGGCGCAGGGCGCCCTTGGGGAGACCGCTTGTCGGTCAGGCGTCCTCGTGGTCCACGCGGGCCAGGAGTTCGTCCAGGAAACCGCACGCCTCGCTGGCCGCCCGGTCGGCGTCGCCGTCGGCGATGGCCTCGGCGAGCCCTTCGTGCCCTATCTCCGGCAGGTATTCGCGTCCCGGCGTCACGTTCGACGTCGCGGCCACGCTGGCCGTGATCACCTCGGTGAGCCCGCGGTACATCTCGGTCAGCAGGGTGTTATGTCCACTTTGGACGACGGCGAAGTGGAATTCCGCGTCGAGCCGGGCGAAATCCTCCCAATGGCCCTCGCGCAGTTCGGCGTTGCGGCGTTCGAGCAGCGAGCGCAGCTCGGCCACTTCCTCCTCGGTCCGCGACGCGGCCGCTAGCCGGGCACCTTCGACCTCGAGGATGCGCCGCACTTGCAGCACCTCACGCAGCTCCGAACCGCACAACCGCCGGATGGCGCCCGAGACCTCGCTCGTCGCCCTCACGTAGGTTCCGTCGCCCTGCCGGACCTCGAGCAGCCCCGTGTGCGCGAGAGCGCGAACGGCCTCGCGGACGGTGTTACGGCCGACGCCGAGCTGCCCTGCCAGCTCGGGCTCGGTCGGAATCCGCTGCCCGATGGGCCATTCTCCCTGCGTGACGGCGTCACGCAGCTGCTCGATGACCTGATCGACCAGGCCGGCACGGCGCGTGGTGGCCAATGGCACAGCGTTGTCCCTTCATCCAATCATCCTATGTATGTGATACTAGCCGACGTGCGTGTCGACTCCCGAGAACCCGTTTCCCCGTTCGATGACAGTCTCGAACTCGAAGGCTCGATCGAAACGGAGTGGCGGCCGGGGGTGATCACCGGCGGCGTCCTGCTCGGTGTCGCGGTGATCCTGGTGGCCCTCAATCTGCGCCCGGCGATCACCAGTGTCGGCCCGATCCTCGGCGAGATGCGCGACGACCTCGGCGCCACGGCGACCTGGGCGGGCGTGCTCACCACGCTCCCGGGGCTCTGTTTCGCCGCCGCCGGACTCGCCGCGCCCCTGCTGGCCCGCCGGTTCGGCATCGGCGCGGCGATCGCGTCCGCGCTGTCGGTGCTGGCCGTCGGCCTGGTGCTGCGGGTGATCGACGGACCGTACGTCGTGCTCGGGGGAACCCTGGTGGCCACGGCGGGAATCGCCTTGGCGAACGTACTGATCCCAGTCGTCATCAAGGACTCCTTCCCGGCGCGTGTCGGCATGATGACCGGTGTGTACACCGCCGCCTTGCAGGGCGGAGGCGCCCTGGGGTCTGCGCTCACCCCTCCCTTGGAGAACGCGTTCGGCGGCTGGCGCCAAGGTCTCGGCGCCTGGTCGGTGCTGGCGGTGCTCGCACTCCTCGTCTGGATTCTCGCAGCCCGCGGTGCGGGACGTGCGCCCGTCGCCGAGGCAGGCAAGCAGGGTAGCGGGCGATCGCTCCTGCGGAGCCCCCTTGCGTGGATGGTCACGCTTTTCTTCGGCACTCAGGCCTTTTTGGCCTACGTCGTGATGGGCTGGCTGCCGGAAGTGATGATCGACGCGGGGGTGAGCAAGGGCGACTCCGGGCTGCTCCTCGGGCTGATGTCGCTCATCGCCGTCCCGATCAGCCTCGTGGTGGCCCCGATGGCCGCGCGGGCGAACAGCCAGAGCCCGTGGATCGTCGGGCTGGGTGTCTTCGGCTTCGTCGGCATGGTCGGCATGATGGTCGCCCCGGAGGCTTCGCCGCTGCTCTGGTGCGTCCTGATCGGGCTCGGGATGAGCGTCTTCTCGCTCGCGCTGACGGTGATCGCGCTGCGGGCGCGCAGCGGTGAGGACACCGCGCGGCTTTCGGGGATGGCGCAGGGCATCGGCTACCTGATGGCGGCCGTCGGGCCGTTCCTCTTCGGACTGCTTCACGACCTCACCCACGGCTGGACCGTCCCCTGGATCATGATGCTCGTGGTCTTCGTCGCGCAGATGACCTTCGGCGCCTTGGCCGGTCGCCGCCGCTTTGTCTGAACGCGTTCAAAAAACTCCTTGACCCCGCACCGGGCGGAGCCTTAGCCTGATCGAGTTGAACCTGTTCAAAAACTCGGTTCTGGGGGTCGGCGTGGTGGAGGGACTGGCGTACGGGACGGCGTTGGCGTGTTTCGCCGCGGTGTGTATCGCCGTCGCGTCGGAGCGGCCCGCGGCGGCGATTTCGTCGCACGAGTTCTACCGCGCCGTCGACCGGGTGTGCGTACAGGTGTGGAAGGACAGCGGCGCGGAGATCCGACGCTACTGGCCGGACGCGAAGGGGGACGCCGCGACCGAGCTGCGCAAGTCGCAGCACTACGTCGCGGTGAAGGCGGACGGCGCCAAGGACGTCCTCAAGGGGGCGACGGGGGTCCGCACGGTGCCGGGAGGGGCGGCATCGGCGCGGGAGGAGTTCTTGGCGGCGGTCCGCCGATACGCCGAGGCGGGTGAGCGGTTCTCGGAGGACGGGGCCCGCTCGCCCGCCTTGATGATCGTCTTGGCCGACACAAGGGACGCGGTGCGCGACCTCGCGGCGCGAAACGAGTCCCACGCCTGCACTCTCGTCGTCTGACCCCGCGCATTTAGTCGACTAAATGCGCCTCACTCGGGCGTCGCGTCCCTCTGGTGAGCGCATTTAGTCGACTAAATGCGCTCCCGTCAGTCCAGCGGAAGGTTCAGCAGCGCGTTCTCGACCAGTTCCGGCATCGCCGGGTGGATCCAGTACTGCCCGCGCGCCATGCTCTTCGCGTCGAGACCGAAGCTCATCGCCTGGATCAGCGGCTGGATCACCGACGACGCCTGCGGGCCGATGATGTGCGCGCCGAGCAGCTGCCCGGTGGCCGGGTCGGCGAGCAGCTTCGCGAAACCGGTGGTGTCCTCCATCGCCCAGCCGTAGGCGATGCCGGCGTAGTCCTGGTGCGATGTCACGTACGAAACACCGCGCTCGCGGGCCTCGCGTTCGGTCACCCCGACCGAAGCGACCTGCGGCGAGGTGAACACCGCGTGCGGGACGAACCGGTGATCGGCCTCGATCCGCTCCTCCGGGTGCAGCAGGTTGTGCTGCACGACGCGCTGTTCGTGGTTCGCGACGTGCTTCAGCTCGAAGACCGACGAGATGTCGCCGAGCGCGTAGATCCCGTCGACCACGGTCTGCTGGTACTCGTCGACCACGACGTGCCCGCGTTCGCCCGTGGTCACGCCGGTGGCGGCGACGTCGAGGATGTCGGAGTTCGGCGTGCGGCCGGTGGCGACCAGCAGCATCTCGGCCTCGACGGTCTCGGCGCCCTGCGGACCTTCGAGGTCCAGGGCGACGCCCGACCCGGTCTTGCGCGCGCGGACGGTCTTCCGGTCGAGCCGGACGTCGAACCGCTGCGCCGCCAGTTCGGTGAACCGGGCGCTGACGTCGTCGTCCTCGGAACGCAGCAGCGCGCCGGACCGGTTGACCACGGTCACGTCCACCCCGAACGAGGCGAAGACGTGCGCGAACTCGGCCGCGATGTACCCGCCGCCGAGGATCACGATGCTCGCGGGCAGTTCGTCGAGCCGCATCACCGTGTCGGAGGTATGGTAGCCGGTTTCGGCGAGGCCGGGGACGTCCGGGATCACCGGGCGCCCGCCGGCGGCGAGCACGAACCTGTCGGCGGTGATCGTCTCGGCGGGACGGCCGTCGGGGTAGCTGACCAGCAGCTCCTTGTGCCCGGTGAAGCGCCCTTCGCCCTCGTAGACGGTGACGTTCTTGTTGTCCTCGTGCTGGACGCGGTACTCGCGGCCGCCCGCCGCGATCGGGTCGATCCGCCCGAAGACCCTGTCGCGCACGTCGCGCCAGCGGACCCCGGTCAGCTCCTCGTCCACGCCGAACTTCGACGACGAAGCGGGCGTGGCCGCGACGTTGGCGGCGTGCACGAACATCTTCGTCGGGATGCAGCCCACGTTCAGGCAGGTGCCGCCGAACGTGCCCTTCTCCACGATCGCCGTGTTCCAGTCCGCGAAACGCGGGTCGAGGATCGAGTTGCCCGATCCGGTACCGACGATCACCAGGTCGTAGTGGGGCACGCTGTCTTCCTTTGCGGCGGGGGAGCGGGGTGGTTCCGACTCTAGCCAACTTCTCACGGCGGCCGGTTGTTCCCGGTCAGCGCCCGGTGGAGCTGAAGTGCATCCGGTCCTTCGGTGTCGTCCAGGTGCCGCCCCAGGTCCAGCCGATCGCGGAGAAGGCGGCCACGGTCGGATCCCCGGAAGTGATCATCCCCGGCCGCCGGTTTCCCCGATCGAGGTACGCCGACGCCAGTTCGGGCAGGACGAGGTCACCCTTGGTGTACGGGTTGCAGAACGGGTTGACGTCGATCGCGAGCCCGTAGGCGTGCGCGGACCAGTTCGTCTGGCCGCGGGCGGGACGGCAGACGAAGGCGTTGGTGTTGTTCCCGTCGCCGGTCGGGGCGGCGGTGAGTTCGGCGGGAGCGGTCACGCGCATTTCCTCGATCGGGAACCTCGCGGAGAACAACCGGCCGAATACGGTCACCACGGGATTCGCCACGGAAGCGTTCACGAGCATTTCCCCGGTGTGCGCGCGGCCGTCGAATCCCCAGAAAGACAACGTGAGATAGCGCAGTTCGGCGGCTTTGACCGGGCACCCCGCCTGCCAGGTGCTGCGCGCGAGCACGTCCGCCGGGACCGGGTTCACCGTGCCCGCGAACCGGTTCCCGGCGGGCGGGGGAAGCGGATCGGCGGTCGGCAGGGAACGATTTGCCAGGACGGGAGGAGTCGGGAGGATCTGCCCGAAACCGTCAGGGCGCAAGGGAAGCGGCTTCGCGCCGACCTGCCAGGCCGGTGCGGGCGGCGGGGCCGACGAGCTCGGAACCGGTGCCGCGGAAGAGGTTTCCTCGGGAGCGCTGGTCACGGCAGGGGTGGTCGAGGTGGCCGGTGCGGGTGCCGGGCCGGGCGGCGCCGGGCTGGAACACGAAAAGAGGAGAAAAGCCGTACCCGCCAGAATCGTCGCCGTCGCCCGCACGAGGTCCAGCCTGACAGATGCGTTGGGTGAGCACAGGTCCACCCGTTTCAGTGACACCACATCGGGCTTTCGCCGATTAGGGTATTCGCGATCGCTTGTGTACGCGCTGGAGTCGAAGGACTTCCCAGGGCTTGACCATTCGTACGCCCCGGTGAAGGGAAAGAACATGCCCAAGAAGTCACGTCGCACCCTGCTGCTCGCGGCCGGAGCGGTACTGGCGACGGCCGTGATGGTGCCGATCGTGGTCACCAGCGCGTCGGCGGACGACAGCGCGACGAGCGGCCCGGAGAAGGCGGCCGAACCGAGGATCGTGGGCGGTGGCAAGGCTTCGGTCTCGCAGTACCCCTACGCGGTCTTCCTGGCCGATCGCGGCGGGAACCAGTACTGCGGAGCGGTGATCGTCAGCTCCACGACGGTCGCGACGGCGGCGCACTGCGCGGTCGCGGTCAAGAAGAACGACGTCCGCGTGGTCGCGGGACGCGAGGACAAGCGTTCGCGAGACGGCGTCGAGCTGCGCGTTTCGAAGATCTGGGTCAGCCCCGACTACAGCGGCGATCCCGGCAAGGGTGACGACATCGCGGTGATGACGGTCAGCGGGCAGCTGCCGTACCGGCCCGCGAGGGTCGCGGACAACGGCAACGCGGACCTCTACGAAGAAGGCACGAAGGCCACGGTCCTCGGCTGGGGCCGGGTCGCCGATGGCGGCGCGCGGTCGGACTACCTGCGCAGCGCGGTCGTCCCGGTGGTCAGCGACAAGACCTGCCGCACCGCGTACTCCGGCTACGACCCGAGCGACATGGTGTGCGCCGGGTACCCCGAAGGCGGCGTCGACGCCTGCCAGGGTGATTCGGGCGGACCGCTGATGGTGGGCGACACCCTGATCGGGATCGTGTCGTTCGGCGAAGGCTGCGCGAAGGCGGGCAAGCCGGGTGTGTACACCCGCGTCTCCCACTTCGCGAACGAGATCTCGCAGCAAAACGGACGCCGGCTGATCGGCTGATCGATGCCTTCTTCACGTCCGATGTGCTAACAAGTGGGCGTGAGCACCGACACCCCGATCACCGAGACCTCGTCGTTCCCGCTGTCCGTCGCCGGTGACGAGATCACCGCCGCACAGCTGCACGGCATCCTCCGCCTGCGCGTCGACGTGTTCGTCGTCGAGCAGAACGTCGCCTATCACGAGATCGACGGGCGCGACCTCCTGCCCGGCACCCGGCATCTCTGGGTCGGTGGCTCGGTCGCCGTCGACTCGTACCTGCGGGTCCTGCAGGACGCCGGCGGCACCTTCCGGATCGGCAGGGTGTGCACGGCCGTCCGCTCACGGGGCAAGGGACTGGCGGGACGGCTGATGGAGACGGCGCTCGCGGGGATCGGCGACGCGCCGTGCGTCCTCGACGCGCAGACCTACGCGAAAGACTTCTACGGCAAGTACGGCTTCGTGGCCGAGGGCGACGAGTTCATGGAAGACGGGATCCCGCACCTCACGATGTGGCGCCGGGAGGCGCCGCTGCCGTGATCACGGCGACCGCGCGGTCCACATCGGCTTCGGTGAGGTCGGCCCGCGCGGTCAGGCGCAGGCGGGAGATGCCGTCGGGCACGGACGGCGGCCGGAAGCAGCCGACCCGCACACCCTGATCCGCGCAGGAGGAGGCCCACGCGACGGCCGCGTCGGGCGAGGGCGCCTGGATCGAGATCACCGCGGCGTCCGGGAGACCAACCCGGAACCCTGCCGCTTTCAGTTGCATCGCAAGGTTTCCGGCGGCTTCGGTCACCTTGGTCGCGAGCTCCGGCTCGGCCTTCAACGCGCTGAGAGCGGCCAGCGCGGCGGCGGCGCTGGCGGGCGCGAGCGCGGTGTCGAAGATGAAGCTGCGCGCGGTGTCCACGAGATGCTTGATCACGCGACGCGGTCCGAGCACCGCTCCGCCTTGCGCCCCAAGGGATTTCGACAGCGTGATCGTGGTGACGACGTCCGGCGCGCCGGAGAGACCCGCCGCGTGGACGGCACCGCGGCCACCCTCGCCGAGGACGCCGAAGCCGTGGGCGTCGTCGACGAGCAGGGACGCGCCGTGCTCCCGGCAGACCCTGGCGAGTTCCTCCAGCGGGGCGATGTCGCCGTCCACGGAGAACACGGAATCGGTGACGACGAGCGCGCGAGGCTTGCGGCGGGTCGCCAGCGCGTGCTTGATGGCGCTCGGCTCGCTGTGCGCGACGGCGGCGATGTCCGAACGGGACAGCCGGCAGCCCTCGATCAGCGACGCGTGGATGTACTTGTCCGTGACGATCGCGGAATCAGCGCCGGACAGGGCCGTGACGGCGCCGAGGTTCGCGGTGAACCCGGACGAGAAGACCAGTGCCGCCTGCGCGCCGCAGAAGCGGGCGAGTTCGTGCTCGAGTTCGGCGTGGACCTCGGTGGTGCCGGTGACGAGCCGGGAGCCCGTCGACCCGGCGCCCCAGCGCAGCGCGGCCGCCGCGGCCGCGCCGGCGACGCGCTTGTCCCTGGCGAGCCCGAGGTAGTCGTTGCCCGCGAGGTCCAGCTCGGGTTCCTGCGCCTGCCGGATGCGCAGCTTGCGCACCAGCCCGGCCTCGGCCCGCTTCTCCGCCTCCACGTCGAGCCAGTCGAAGACCTGGTCGGGCGGGAGGTTCTGGGAAACGGGGCCGGGAGAAGTCACGTCCCGCAGTCTCCCATCCGTGGTCGGCAAGTACATGAAGGCCCCCTTCCTTGCGCCAGGCGCAAGGA
>NZ_JBHXJK010000163.1:0-16862 GCF_042723255.1 Amycolatopsis thailandensis | reverse complement strand
CTCGACCGTGCCATGTTGGTCCTGCCCCTCCGCCCTGGCCGGGTGTGGGTTCAGCAGATATCGGTCCGAAAGTGGCGATACAGCGAGCGCCGAGCTTGATCAAGACCGACCTCGGTCAAGATCCTCCACTCACGACCCCTGCTACTTCCCGAACGACCCGACCAGCGCCTCGGGAGACTCCCGCGTCGCGTAGAGCTTCCAGAAGGCGTCGGCGAAGACATCCGGGTGGATCACCTCGGGCTCGAAGTCCAGCGGGCTCGAGGTGAGCACCTGATGCGGGACGCTGCCCTCGATCAGCGCGCCGACGTTGACGGCCCCGGCGTAGACGCCCTTCTCGGCGAGCACGGCGTTGAGGTTGTGGAAGTAGTTCCGCAGCGCGGCCTGCGCCATGCCCACGTTGCCGAGGAACGGCGCCGGGTGCAGGCCGGATTGGCCCGCGGTGAACAGGATCGCGCCGTCGCCGCGCTCGGTCATGCCCGGCAGGACGGCCCGGACCAGTGCCACCGCGGACACCAGGAACCGGTCCAGCACGAGCCGCAGGTTCTCCGGATCGACGTCGAGCACCGGCACGATCCCCTCGCCCATGTTTCCGCCGCCGGGGTTGAACGCGACCGCGTCGATCCTGCCGATGGCGGTGACGGCGGCCGCGATCCGGGCCGGTTCGTAGACGTCGGCGACGAACCCGCTCGCCTCGATGCCGTCGCCGTCCAGCTCGGCGACGAGCGCGTCCAGGTTTCCGGTGGTGCGCGCGACGAGGGCGATACGGAACCCCTCGCGGCCGAAGCGACGGGCGAGCGACAGCCCCAGCACCGGTCCGGCGCCGAAGATCGCGAGTGTTCTGGTCATGGGTCCTCCCAGGGAAATTAAGTTGAGGGTGTCCTCAACTTCTTTGAAGGTACACACAACTTGAGGACACCTTCAACTTGGCTACGATGCGGTCATGGCCAAACCCCTGCGGAAGGACGCCCAGCGCAACCGCGACCTGCTGATCGAGGCCGCGAGGGGGCTCTACGCCGTGCGCGGGCTCGACGTCGCGCTCGAAGAGATCGCCAAGACCGCCGGAGTCAGCATCGGCACGCTGTACAACCACTTCCCCCAGCGCGCGGATCTGGTGAACGCCGTGTTCGCCGACCGGACCGAGACCGTCGTGAAGCTGGCCGAACACGCGTTGTCCCTCGAAGACGCCTGGGCCGGGTTGACGTCGTTCGTCGAGCGGGTCTGCGAACTCCAGGCCGCCGATCGCGGCTACAACGAACTGGCCTCGACGCGGCCGCCGCAGGCCGAGGACCTCGAACGCGGATACGAACTCATGACCCGGGTCGTCGAACGCGCCAAGGAAAGCGGAGCCCTGCGCGAGGACTTCACCCTTGCGGACATGGCCTTCGTGACCTGGGGAATCGCGCGCACCGTGGAGGCGACCGCGGCCGTCCGGCCGGAGGTCTGGCGCCGCCATCTCGCCCTGCTTTTCGACGGAATGCGCGCGCCCGCCGCGAAGCCGCTGCCGGAACCGCCGCTGCTTCCCGGTGAACTGGCCCGGATCATGGGCGACTGCGGCTGAAACCGGCAGGCAACCCACGACCCCTCCGGAGCGTGTTCACCCCGGAGGGAAGGTCCTATGAAGACGAAACTTCTGTTCGTTGCCCTGATGGGGGCCCTTTTCGTGACGGCGGCTTGTTCGGGTGAGACGCCTCCCCCGGCGCCGCCGCCCGCGACGGTCACCGTTACCACACCACCCAAGCTCTCTACCGACCCGGACGCCAAGACGGTGGCCTGGCTGGACGGGATGTGCGGCGCGATCTTCGGATACGTGAAGGCCAGCAACGAGCACGCGAGCAAACAGGGTTCCGGCGTCGAGGTCACGCGACCTTGGCTGAGTGAAGACCTCGGCGTCCGCGCCGATCTGGCGGGCAAGGTCGTCGACGAGCTGAACGCGCTGCCCGCGTCCCCGATTCCCGGCGGAGACAACGCACGGAAGTCCCTTGTGGACAGTTATACGGCGGCGAGGGACGCGGCGGCGGAAGGAAAACGGAAGCTGGACGCGTCCAAGAGCCAGGCCGCGCTGGACGCCGGGCTCAAGGCACTGGACGCGGCGCAGAAGCCGCTCACGGAGACCACCGATCCGTTCGCGTCGGTCAAGATGGACACGCCGGAGATGCTTTCCGCCATGGCCGCGGCGAAGAAGTGCGTGCCCGCTTCCTGACGCGTGTCCGCCGGCACCGGGGTGTCGCGTGGGCAGGCGTCGAGTTGAGACGACGACTCACCCGGGCACGTGTTGCGAAAGCCACTTTCACAACCCTCAACGTTGCGAAAGTGGCTTTCACAACGTCCGCGACGAGGCCAGGGCCTGGTCCGATGGCCTGCGCGGAGAGGTGCTCAAGAACCGATCACCGGGGTGATCCCGCCCGCCGCGGCGAGCGCGCGATGCAGTGCGAGTTCCGCCGTCGGCCCTTCGGCCAGCACGATCCCGGTGCAGGACCGCTGATCCGTCAGGTGCCGGATCTCGTCACCGGGGCTCGCCGTCGGATACCACTCCGGCGCACCGGGCAGACCGGCCAGCCTGTCGAGCCCGGACCAGCCTTCGAGCACGCCTTCCGCGGCCGGGTACGCCAGGACGAACCCGATCCCCGGCCCCCCGCCGAGCTCCTGGGTGAGCAAAGCGGGCTCCTCTCCCAGCGCCATCGAGATCATCGCGGAATAGACGTTGGTGCCGAGCGACCGGCACAGCGCCTCGCCGAGCATCGCGCCGCCGATCCGGATGTTGATCTCGACGACCTCGGCCCCGTCCGCGGTGAGCACGAACTCGGTGTGCGCGAAGCCCTGCTCGTGCCCGGCGGCCTTGAGCACCTGGCCGATCCACTCGGCCAGCCCGGCGAGCTCGGCTTCGGGGAAGGCCACCGGGAACGCGGCGGCTTCCTCTCGCCGCACGGGTTCGGGCGACAACTGACGGGAGAGGACCCCGAGCAGCCGGGTCCTTCCCTGCCAGGTGACGGTTTCCGCGCTGTAGAGCGGTCCGGCGAAGTACGGTTCGGCGATCAGATGCCCTTTGAGCGGCGTGTTCTTCGCCTCCCGCCGGGCCCGTTCGAGTTCGGCCGCGTCGCGGACGAGCCACACGCCGTGTGACGACGTTCCCGAAGAATCCTTGACCACCAAGGGGAATCCGAGTTCTTCGGCGACCATGGCCGGCACCGGCGTGCCGCGGGTGAGCCCGTGTTCGTACAGCAGGTCGCGCACCGCGCCCTTGTCCCGCAGCACGCGGACGGCGGCCGCGTCCGGGCCGGGCAGGCCGAGCCGGGCGGTGAGTTCCGCGCCCGGCAGCGCCCAGGTGTCGGTCGAGTTGATGATCCCGGCGAGATCCGGGATGGCGCGCAGCGCGGCTTCGCAGGCCGCGATGTCGGTGGTGTCGATGTCGACGACCTCGACCCTGTCCGGTGCGAGGATGCCGAGCTCGTAGCGGTAGATGTCACGGTTTCCGGTGAACAGCACCAGTTTCCGCCCGGCTTCGGCCGCGGCGTCGGCCAGCCTGCCGAGGCCGAAGGTGAGTGCTTCCAACAGGACGACGGTCACGACACGCGCTCCTTCCGGTACAACGGCTGCGCGGGGATCCCGAACCGGCGGCGCCGCCAGTCCATCGCCGCCCACGGCAGGGCGAGATCGTCCAGTGAAGTGATCTCACGCGGCGCGAGTCCCGCAGGATCGACGGCTTCGCGATGCCGGGCGAAGACCCTTGCCGTGTAACGGTGTCCGGTGTCGGCGCCGATCACGACGTGCGTCCGCTCCGGATTCCGCGCCGCCTCCCAGCCCGCGGCGAGGTACGCGGCACCGGTGGAGAGCCCGGCGAAGACGGCGTGGTCACGCATCAGGCCGATGGTCGCGGCCATGGCGTGCACGAAGTCCAGCCAGTGGATCCGGTCGTACAGTTCGTGATCGACGTTGCCGAACGGGATGGCGGAGCCGATCCCGGCGATGATCGCGTCCGGATCGGTGAACCGCTCGCTGCCGAAAGTGACGCTCCCGAACGGCTGGACCCCGGCCAGGCGGACGTCCGGATCGCGTTCACGCAGCGACCGCGCGATCCCGCCGGTCGACGCGCCGGTGCCCACACTGCCGACGACGGTCAGCGGCCCTGGAGGCAGCGCGCGGGCGACGAGGTCGGCGACTTCGCCGTATCCCAGGTAGTGCACGGGATCGTGGTACTGGCGCATCCAGTGCATTTCCGGATGCCGGTCCAGAAGTTCGTGCACCCGCGCGACCCGGCGCCGCTGGTCGAGGCGGAGGTCTTCGGACGGCGGCATCTGGTCGACCGTCGCGCCCAGGATCTCCAGCTGCGAACGCATGGTGAGGTCGACGGTGGTGGACGCGACGATGTGGCAACGCAGACCATAGCGGTGGCAGGCCATCGCCAGCGCGAGCGCGTAGATCCCGCTGGAGCTGTCGATCAACGTCTGTCCTTTGCGGACGGTTCCGTCGGCGAGCAGCGACCGGACGGCGCCGAGGGCCGCGTAGACCTTCAGGGTTTCGAAGCGGACCAGCACGATGTTCGGCGCCAACCGGATCAACGCCGGGGTCTTGATCGCGTCGGTGACATGTTCGTGGACCGGTACGGACATCGCGGTCACCGGCCGATCGAACGCAGGTAAGCGGCCAGGGATTCGGCGCCCGCCGCGTTGCGCGGGCCGCTCACGAGGTCACCGTAGGAGACGACGTGGAACCGGTTGTCGCGCACGGCGGGCGTGTTCTTCAGCTGTGGCGCGGATTTGATGAACGCGATCTTGTCCTGCGCGGGCTGATCGGCGTAATCCACCACCACGATCACCTCGGGTTCGGCCTTCACCACCGCTTCCCAGCCGACGCTGCCCCAGCCGTCCTGGAGGTCGCGGAAGACGTTCGTCCCGCCCGCGGCGTCGATGATGTCGTTGGGAGCGGCGTGTTTCCCGGCTGTGAAGGGCTGGTCAGTGCCGGAGTCGTAGACGAACACCTTGGCGGGCGGCGTTTTCGGCGCGCCCGCGCGGACCTTGTCGAAGCGTCCCTTGAGTTCCGCGACCAGCTCGTCGGCCCGCTGGCGGACGCCGAAGATGTCGCCGAGGTTGCGCAGGTCGGTGTAGAGCGCCTCCAACGGCGTCACCTCCGACTTCGCGGCCGGATACTCCCAGCAGGTCTCGGTGTGCAGGTAACTGCGGATGCCGACCTGGTCCAGCAGCTTCGGCGTGATCCCGCGTTCCTCGCTGAACCCGGAGTTCCAGCCCGCGATCACCCAGTCGGCCTTGGCGTTGACCAGGATCTCGCGGGTGACCCGCGAGGTCCCGAGCCGTTCGACCTTGGCGTAGTCGTCCTTCCACGGCGAACCCGCGATCGACGGATCGCCGAGCGAGTTCATCACGTAGCCGCGCATCCGGCCCGCCAGCCCGAGCGCGAACATCTTCTCGGCGCCGGAGACGTCGTAGGCCACCGGACGCTGCGGCGCCGGGAAGGTGACCTGCGCGCCGCAGTTGGTCACCGTGGCCTGCCCCGGCGCGGCCGGTCCGGCCTCGACCTGGGCACCGCAGGCGCTCAGGAGCAGTGCCGCGGTCAAAAGCGCGGTCACCCTGGACGGCTTCATCGTGAGATCCCCTCGGTTTCGTCGGCGGGAAGGTCGTAAAGCAGCTGGAGTGCGCCGGTCACGGGATGGGTCACCGGGGTGACCTCGACGCCGAACACGGCGCGGACCGTTTCCGGCGTGAGCACTTCGGCCGGGGTGCCGCAGGCGGCGAGCGATCCGCCGCGCAGCAACGCGATCCGGTGGCAGACGGCGGCGGCGAGATTGAGGTCGTGCAGCGCGACGAGCACGGTGAGCCCGCAGTCCCGCAGGAACTTCAGCAGTTCCACTTGATGGCGGACGTCCAGGTGGTTGGTCGGCTCGTCGAGGACCAGCACCTCGGGTTCCTGCACGAGCGCCCTCGCCACCAGGACCCGCTGCCGCTCGCCACCCGAAAGCGTCAGCACACTGCGCTGGGCGAGATGGGTGATGTCCAGCCGCCGCAAGGATTCCCGGCACAGCGCGCGTTCGCGGGCCGAAAGCCGGAGGTTCCCGCGCTGATGCGGCGACCGGCCGAGCGCGACGACCTCCTCGACGGTGAAGTCCAGATCCGCCCGGCTGTCCTGGGTGAGCGCGGCGATCCGGCGCGCGGTGTCGCGCAGGCCCTGCTCGGCGAGGTCGGTGCCGTCGAGCAGGACAGCGCCGGCGGACGGGGTCAACGCCCGGTAGACACAGCGCAACGCCGTCGACTTGCCGCTGCCGTTGGGTCCGAGGAGGCCGACGACCTCGCCGGCGCCGACGTCCAGTCGCAGCTCGCGGATCAGCGTCGATCCGGCCACCTCGACCGAAAGCTCGTTCAGTGAGAGCATCAGCGACCTCCGAACGCGTAGCCGCGGCGCCGCATCACGACGAGGAACACCGGGACACCGATCAGCGCGGTGATCACCCCGAGCGGCAGTTCCTCGGGCGCGACCAGGGTGCGGGCGAGCAGATCGACCCACACCAGGAAGACCGCGCCCACCAGCGGCGCGAGGGCCAGCACCCGGCGATGCCCGGAACCGGCGACCATCCGCACCACATGCGGCAGGACCAGCCCGACGAACCCGATCGAGCCGCTGACCGCGACCAGCAGACCGGTGACGACAGCGGTGAGCAGGAACAACCAGCGGCGTAACGCGGTCGCGTCGGTGCCGAGGCTCATCGCGGTCTCGTCGCCCATGGACAGGACGTCGAGCGCGGTCCCGTAGCGCAGCAGGACCACGATCGCGACGGCCACGCCGAACGCGGCCAGCGGCAAGGACGCCCAGGTCGCCGCCCCGAGGCTGCCGAGCAGCCAGAAGAGCACGGTCTGCGCGGCCTGTCCGTTCGGCGAGAGGTAGACGAGCACGCTCATCACGGCCTGGAAGGCGTACGTGAGCGCGACCCCGGTGAGCACGAGACGCAACGGCGTCAGGCCGAATCTGCTGCGGGCGGCGAGGTAGACCAGCGCCGTCGCGCCCAGCGCGCCGAGGAAGGCGGCGGTCGACAGCGCCAGCACGCCGAGCCCGGCGAACAGGCCGAACACCACGACGGCGGCGGCGCCGACCGAGGCGCCCGAGGAGATCCCGAGCACGAACGGATCGGCGAGCGCGTTGCGCACCAGGGCCTGCACCGCCACCCCGACCACCGCGAGCCCCGCGCCGACCACGGCCGCCAGCAGCACCCGCGGCGTGCGGACCTGCCAGACGATCGAGTACCCGGTGACCTCGTCGCCGGTGATGACCCCACCGGTGATCGCCTTTCCCAGGTAGCGCAGGACATCCGGGAGGGCGACGGTCGACGGGCCGAGCGCGATGCCCGCGATCAGCGAGAGGACGAGCGCCGCCGACAGCAGGAGCACCGGACCGGTGAGCCGAAGCGGACGGGCGGTGCCTTCGTCCGGCTCCGCGAACAGGCGGAGCGGTTCAGCCGGCACGTTCACCACGCACGATCAAGCGGCGCGCGTGGTTGTCATAAGGCGAGCCGTCGAAGTCGCCGAAGCATTCGACGCCGGTGAAGCCCGCCGTCTCGAACAGCGCCTTCAGTTCGGCGGCGCTGTACAAGAACGACAGGATCGACGCCTGCTTGGCGGCACCGTCGCGGACCAGGGTCCACTCGGTCCTGAGCCTGGTCCAGTCGTCGAGGATCGTGTCCCGCATGAACACCGTCCCGCCGTCGACGTCGACCGCCTTCGGCCGTCCGACCCAGCCCGCCAGGACCTCCTTGCCGAGTACGTCGATCAGCAGCCTGCCGCCGGGCGCGAGGCTGGCGTAGGCGTTTCGCAGCACGGTGAGGTTGTCGCCGGGCTCGGTGAAGTAGCCGAACGACGTGTACATGTTGATGATCAGGTCGTACGCGCCGGGCTCGACGTATTCGAGCATGTCGGCCTGGATCAGCTTCACGGCGGCTCCCGCGCTTTCGCAGGCCTCGCGCGCGCGTTCGAGCATGGCCGGGCTGAGGTCGACGCCGGTCACGTCGGCGCCCCTCTTCGCCAGCGGCACGACGTGGATCGCCGGACCACAAGCCAGGTCCAGCACCTTCGCGCCGTCGGCGACCGCGAGCAGCGGTGACGTGGCCGTCAGGCGTTCGGCCTCTTCGGCCCGGCTGGGCGGGAACATCACTTCCGCGAAGCCGACCCACAGGTCGTCGTCCTCGTACCAGTGCATCTCACTCCGCTCGCCGGGCCGCACGATTCAGCCCCACAAGTCGTCGGAGGATCGTCTTCGGTTCCCGGCGTTCCCGCCTTTCTCGTGGAGTGATCACCGGCTACCGTCGGAGATCGGCTCGGATTCGCCCGCCATCGGTGACCGGGAGAGAATTCCCCGCGAACGATGTCCGGTCCTGTCCGGCGGCTCCGACGTCTCCGGCAGAGGGCACCGGGGCGGTGCCCGCCGAGAGGAGACAACCGTGAAGTACATGATCATGATGATGGGGTCGCAGAAGGATCTCGAAACCATCGGCGGCAGCTGGAGCGCCGAAGACGTCACGGCCCTCCACGAGTTCATGGGCAAGTGGAACAACGAGCTGGTCGAGACCGGTGAGTTCGTCGACGCGCAGGGTCTCTCCCAGCCGGCGCACGCGCGCCGCATCTCCCTGCGTGACGGCGCCCCCGTGGTGACCGATGGGCCGTACGCCGAGACGCAGGAGGTCCTGGTCGGCTACACGACCGTCGACTGCGCGAGCTACGACCGCGCGACCGAGATCGCGGCCAAGCTCGCGAACACCCCGTATCCGGCGGGCCACGACCTCGGACGCGATTGGTACGTCGACATCCGGCCGTGCGCCGACAGCTTCGAAGAACTGGAGCTCTAGATGCCGGACAGCGGCGTCGAGGATCTGCTGCGCGAACTGTCGCCGCAGGTCCTCGGCGCCGTCGTCCGCCGGTACGGTCACTTCGACCTGGCGGAGGACGCGACGCAGGAGGCGCTTCTCGCGGCCACGACGCAGTGGCCCGCCGAGGGGCGCCCGGACAATCCTCGCGCCTGGCTGATCACGGTCGCTTCGCGGCGGCTGACCGATCTGCTTCGCGCCGAGCAGGCGCGGCGGCGTCGAGAGGACGCCGTCGTCCAGTGGACGCTGCCGGAGGAACACCTCGCGCCGGCGGCGGACCGGCGGGCCGCCGACTCCGACGACACGCTCATCCTGCTGTTCCTGTGCTGCCACCCGTCCCTGTCGCCCGCGTCGCAGATCGCGCTGACACTGCGGACCGTCGGCGGCCTCAGTACGGCGGAGATCGCGCGCGCGTTCCTGGTCCCCGAGGCGACGATGACGCGGCGGATCAGCCGGGCGAAGACGGGCATCAAGACCAGCGGCGTCCCGTTCGGCATGCCGCCGGAAGCCGACCGCGTGGCCAGGCTCGACGCGGTGCTCCACGTGCTGTACCTGATCTTCAACGAGGGATACACGAGCACGTCCGGCCCGGATCTGGTGCGGACCGAGCTTTCCGCCGAAGCGATCCGGCTGGCCAGGATCGTCCATCGGCTGCTGCCCGGCGACAGCGAGGTGACCGGGCTGCTCGCGCTGATGCTGCTCATCGACGCCCGCCGTCCGGCGAGGACGGGGCCGGACGGCGGGCCGATCCCGATGTCCGAACAGGACCGGAACCGCTGGAACGGCGAGTACGTGGCCGAGGGCATCGCGCTGCTGTCCGAAGCGCTGCCGCACGGGCCGACGGGGCAGTTCCAGATCCAGGCGGCGATCGCCGCGCTACACGACGAGGCACCGAGCGCCGAAGAGACCGACTGGCCGCAGATCGAGGCGCTGTACGAACTTCTGCTGCGTCTTTCGGACAACCCCGTGGTGGCGCTCAACCACGCCGTGGCCGTCGGGATGGCGCGTGGACCGCGAGAAGGCCTGGCGGCCTTGGAAAAGCTCGGCGACCGACTCTCCGGGGACCACCGGCTCCCCGCCGCTCGCGCGCACCTGCTCGAAATGGCCGGGGAGACCGCCGGCGCGATCGAGTCCTATGTGGAGGCCGCCCGGCGAGCGACAAGCCTTCCGCACCAACGCTATCTGCACTCGCGCGCCGCCCGCCTGCGCTCGTGAGTGGTAAGGACGGTTCTCTTGACAACCGTCCTCACCACTCACGGGTGCTAGCAGCTGATCAGCAGGCTGGTGATGGCCGTGCAGGTCGACGTCGACGTGTTGTTCGCCGCGTTCGGGTCGGCGACGGAACTCTGCGTGATCTTCGCGGTCGTCTTGATCGGACCGAGGCTCAGCAGTCCGGCGGCCGCCGAGAACTTGGCCGTGACACTGGCCCCGGACGCGAGCGACGGGAAGTCGCAGTTGACGACCTTCGTACCGCCCGGGTTCGAGCAGGCGGAGGACCCGCTGAAGCCCAGTCCGTTGGCGAGGGTCGACGCCACCCGGATCCCGGAAGCCGCGGCGGGGCCCGAGTTCTTGACCTTGACCGTGTACTCGATCGACGACGTCAGGATCCCGCGCGGAGCCGCTGTCAGCGTGACGCCGAGGTCAGCGGCGCTCTGCGTTCCGGTGACGGTCAGCACCGGGCCGTCGAGGATCTCGAAGCTGTAGTTGTCACCGACGAACTGGTGCTGCAAGGTGACACTGCCCAGCGGGGCGTCGTCCTTGACCCGGAAGGTGAACACCACGGTCTTGCTCTGGCCGGGTGTCACGGAACCGACGCCGCCGCGGATGCTGCCGCCGAGCATGTCACAGGCGAACGCGCCGGGGCAGGACACCAGGTCGACGATCGCCGGCAACGAGGATTCCTTGCCGTACAGCGTCGCCTTGCCGCCTTCGATGGTGGACGTCGCGTCGGCGTTGTAGACGGTCTGCGAGACGGTGAACGTCTGTCCACGTTGGACAGTTGTCGGAGATACCTCCACCGCGCTGGTCGACGGGGCCGCGACGGCGGAGGCCGGCGCGACGAGCATGATCGTGGCCACAGCGGCCACCAGAGACAAAAGTGAGGCTCTTCGAAGCTTCATCGGTTCTCTATTCCGGTCGGGGGCATCGTGCCGATCGGTTCGGACAACGATCAGTCGCGCCGGAACGGACATTCGTTACCAGTGTCTCCCGCCAGGTGGCCCGACGTTCTCACCCGCTCGGAGTAACCCGCCGCGCGTTCCGAGAGCGCAGCGCCGATCTTCGGTCAGCAGTTCGATCACGGCTCGTTCCCAAGCTGTGACAAAGCCGCTGATCATGGCTGCGGATAGACGGGGAGGTCGATGGCGTCCGCGGGCGGGGTGGCGAATCGGCTTGTGACCCGGCTGATCGCGGGTTTGGCGGCGAGACCGGCGATGGTGTTGAGGAGCCGGATGCCGATGCGGGTTTTCGGGGAGGCCAGCCGGGGTGCGAACCAGGAGACGTTCTGGGCTTGGCCGGCGTAGGGCCGCATGATGGTTTCGTAGGAACGGAAAGCGTCGCGGTGGTCGGGGTGGCGGCCGAGTTCGCCGGCGAGGACGTAGGCGCCGACGAGCGCGAGACTGGTGCCCATGCCGCTGAGCGGGGAGGCGCAGTAGGCGGCGTCGCCGACAGCGGCGATCCGCCCACGGGACCAGTGTTCGAGGCGCAGCTGCCCGACGGATTCGAAGTAGAAGTCCGGGGAGTCGCTCATCGCGTCGAGCACGCGCGGTGTTTCCCAGCGGGCGCCGTCGTAGTGCCGGCGCAGGAAGTCTTGCTGTGCCGGGACTTGCAGCCGGTCGAGCCCCGTTCGCGGGTACAGAAAGGACAGTGTGGCGCGGGTGGTGCCCTGGTTGTCGGGGCGCAGGATGACCACGCGGCGGCCGGGGGCGTTGTACCAGCGGGCCCAGCGGCCGTCGGACTCGGCGCGGGGGATGGTGAAGTAGGCGGTGTACAGGCCGAACGAGCGGATGCGGGCGATGTCGGCGAAGACGAGGTCTCGGGTGCGGGAGCGGAGACCGTCGGCGAGGACGACGAGGTCGAATCGCCGGTCCGCGCCGTTTCGGAACGTGACGTCCACGCCGTCGCCGGTGTCGACGAGCCCGGTGACCTCGTCGCCGAAGACGTAGTCGATGTCGTCGCGGGTGTGCCGGTGAAGCAGGTCCGCGAGTTCGCCGCGCAGGAGCTCCAGTTCGGTGACGAACCCGTCGCCGTCGAGGGCGCCGGCGCCGAACGACGCGCGGATCCGGTCGCGGCCGTCGACGAAACGCAGCCCTTCTTCGTGCGTGACGCGGTCACGGGCGGCTTGTCCGAGGCCCATCCGTTCGATGACGGTGCGGCCGGCGCCGCGCAGGTCGACGGTCTGCCCGCCGAGGCGTGGTTCCGGGGCGCGTTCGATCACGGTCGCGGTCATCCCGTGCCGGTGGAGCCAGTAGGCCAGTGCGGGTCCGGCGATACCGGCGCCGGAGATCAAAATGTTGCGGGACAAGGGATCCCCCTCTTACGAAGTGGCGCTGGAAGCCGGTGCGGCGCTCGCCGGGATCGCGGTGCCGTCGTCGGTGTCATCGGGGCGGGCGCGACGCGGGAACAGCGGTGAGATGACCAGGAACAGGGCGATGACGATCGCCTGGACCACGAGGGCGTCACGGAAGCTCTCGGTGACCCGGCCGGTGAGAGCGCCGGCGAAGAAGACGGTGCTGAACACCGCGACGCCGACCGAGCCACCGATCGATTGGACCGCGGACAGGACACCGGAGGCGGAACCGACCTCGTCGTCGTCGACGGCGCCGAGCACGGTGTTGAACACCGCGGCGATCACGATTCCCGCGCCGACGCCGGCGACGGCGCTGCCGGGCACGATCCGCCAGATCGTGAAACCGGTGGTGTCGGCAAGGGCGAGCCACAACCACGCGACACCGGCGAACTGGACGATGGCCCCGGCCTGCAACACCCGGCGGCCGAGTTTGGCGGCGAGCAGCCCGCCGCTGATGGTGCCGCCGACGGCGGTCCCGAGCGCGACCGGGAGGTTGCCCAGCCCGGCCTGCCCGGCGGTGAACCCCTGACCGAGCTGCAGGAAGAACGTCAGCACCAGCTGGGTGCCGATGAGGCCGCCGAAGAACAGCGCGACCGCGACCAGCCCGACGGTGAACGAAGACTTGCCGAACAGGCTCGGGGTGACCAGCGGCGTCCGGCCGCGGCGCAGGACGTGCCGTTGCCACAGCGCGAATCCCACGTAGCCGATCGCCGCGGCGGACAACGACAGCCACGTCCACAGCGGCCAGCCCGAAGCCTGCCCTTCGTTGAGCGGGAGAACCAGCAAGGCCGAAGCGGCCGCGACGAGAACGGCTCCCACGAGATCCAGGCGCAGTGTCGCGGTTCCGCGGCCGCGGGGCACCAGCCGCCAGGCCAGTGCCAGCGCGGCGAGGCCGACCGGGACGTTGACCAGGAACACCAGCCGCCAGCCGAGGCCGAACAGATCCCAGTCGACCAGGGCACCGCCCAGCACCGGGCCGAGCACGCCACCGAGGCCGAGGACCGGGCCGAAGACGGCGAGGGCTTTCGTGAGCTCCCGGGGAGCGAGGTTGTCGCGCAGGATGCCCAGGCATTGGGGCAGCATCATCGCCCCGGCCAAGCCCTGGACCAGCCGGAAGGCGATCAGCAGGCCGATTCCCGGAGCGATCGCGCACAGCAGCGACGCGAGGATGAAGGCGACGAGACCGGCCAGGAACATCGGCCGCCTGCCGAAGCGGTCACCGAGCCGTCCGCCGAGTACGAGACCCGCGCCGAGAGTGAGGG
The DNA here is from genome assembly GCF_042723255.1 of Amycolatopsis thailandensis. Lineage (NCBI taxonomy): Bacteria > Bacillati > Actinomycetota > Actinomycetes > Pseudonocardiales > Pseudonocardiaceae > Amycolatopsis > Amycolatopsis thailandensis. Next base: position 3,172 of record NZ_JBHXJK010000163.1, on the reverse strand, counting down.
CGTAGCCGCCGATGACCCACTGCAACCCGACCGCACTCGCCCCGAGGGACCGTTCCAGCGAAGGTCCCGCCACGTTGACGATCGTCGAATCGAGCAGATCCATCAACTCGACGACGAGCACGGTCGCCAGCAGCCACCACACCGCCCGCGGCGATGTCTTCTTCTCGGGTGTGGACATGGTTCTCTCCGGATTTCGTTGGTAACGCTCGTTTCGAGGGCGCGTTCGTACGCCGGACCCGCCTTCGCGCCCGGGTGTCGTGTGGCGACTCGCCTGCCGCGGTGAGGTGTCAGCCCTTGGGGAAGGAATCCGCCGTGTCCGTGTAGATCCGCACGACACCGGCGAAGAAGGCCTTCACGACATCCCGGTCGCGGGGGCCCAGCGCCTCGACGAGGCCCTCCACCCCGCGCAACAGCGGATGCAAGTGCCCGAAGAGCCGGTCCATCGACTCGGCGACCGGCTCGACCATCACCTTGCGGCGATCGGTCGCGTGCGGGCGGCGGACGATGTGCCCGGCTTTTTCGAGCCGGTCCACGATGTGCGTGCTCGCCGCTGTCGAGACCCGCAGCCGGTCCGCGAGATCCTTGGCTGTCAGCGGGCCGTCGGTGGCGAGGTGTTCCATCGCCGCCAGGTCCGTGGCGTTGATCCCCAACGCGCCACTCAGACGCTGCTCGATCACCCGCGTCAGCGTCCCTACCTCTTGCAGGCGCTCCATCACCGCGTCGCCCACGCCCGGCTGCTCGATCTGCCGCCGGCCGGCCGAGCGATCCGACCCGGCAAAGGACGACGAGTCTGCGTCACGAGAACCACGTGATGAGGAGGCCATGCGAAGTAGTCTACTAGATAAGTCACTAACTAAGTTAGCTAAATAATGTGGTGGGCGACACCTAGGGAAGACCGCTCCCGCCCCGGAGAGCCGGGAGGAGATTCGCCTCCTCGTAGGCGAAATGGTCCTCCAGCCCCTTCGCGACCCGGTCGAACTCCTCACGCAACGCGGCGCTTCCGAGTTCTCCGTCGCCTTGCAACAACTCATCGAGGTCGAGCAGCGCGCGGGACACGGTCTCGTGCTCCTCGCGCAGCCGGGCGAGCGCCGGAGCGAGTCCGGGGTGGGCCTTTTCGATCGCGGTGAACGCGCCGTCTTCACGGATATGGTGCATGCGCAGGCCGTTGCAGAAAGTGACGCAGTGGCCGAGCAGTTCACGCCGCACCCCGGGCCCGTGCGCGACCGGCGCGCCGTCGAGTTCGGCCCGTGCGGCCGCCAGCGCCTTGCGGAGCTCGCCGTGGTGGACGAGCAGCTGATCGGCGATCGCCCGGCCGCGAGCGGCGTCGAGCTCCAGCAGGTGCAGCGTGAAACCCCGCTCCCCGCCTTCGAGCGGCACGGCACGCGCGGCGTGTGGGACGCCGTCGATTTCGAGTGTCGCTTGTGGACTGACGAGAAGGTCCTCGTACCAAGGAGAATCGGCGTCCGGCGCGTACGCCAGGTACCCGCTCCCGGAACGGCGGCAGTCGACACGGGTGATGCGAGGACGCCCTGTCCCGGCGTCCGCGGTGGTCATCAGCAACGGTACTCCCCAGGTAGCATCATCCTGAAAGCTATTTTGCTTTGCAAGCAAAGTCTCTTTGCTCGCAAAGGTATCCAGGAGGGTGCCCGGTGTCAACCGAGGACATGGAAGTCGACGACGCCGTGCGCGCCTTGCTGCTGCTCATGCCGCGCATGGTCGGCCGCGTGAAGCGGATCAAGATCCCCGACGAACTCCAGTCGTTGTCGCTGGCGCCGCGTCACTTGTCGCTGCTGTCGTACCTGCTCTTCGACGGGCCGATGACGGTGAACGAACTGGCCGAACGGCTCGAGGTAGCCCCGACCACGGTGAGCCTGATGGTCGGGGACCTGACCAAGAAGGACGTGCTCGACCGGCGCGAGGACGAGGCGGACCGGCGGCGGCGCATCGTCGCCATCACCGACCGGATGCGGCCGGCGATCGACGACTGGCTCGCCCAGGGTGCCCGCGCCTGGCAGAAGGCGCTCTCGCCGCTGACCCCGGCCGAGCGGCGTCTGTTCATCGACACGTTGCGGGCCTATGAAGACGGACTCACGCCCTAGGTGATCCGCACGGTGACCTGGTTGTCGGCGTAGGTGTAGGCCACGTATTCGAATTCGACGCCGGTACGTTCGACGTATTCCAGCCAGGCCTTGTGCTCGTGCTGCTGCCAGCCGGGATAATTGAAGAACTCGTCGAAGTGCACGATGCTGCCCGGCCGCAGCCGCGGTCCGGCCAGATCCAGCACGGTTTTCGCCGAACTGTACAGATCGCCGTCCACGTGAAGGAAATCGACGACACCTTCGTGCTTCTCGAGAAAGCCGGGAAGGGTGTCCGCGAAGAGGCCGACGACCAGTTCGGCGCCGGGGACGTCCGGCAGATCGTCGCGCGCGAACGAACCGGCGGGCATCCCGTTGAGCCAGTTCTCCGGCAATCCTTGGAACCAGTCGAATCCGTAGGTCTCGACACCCCCGCGCGCCTTGGCGATCACGCGCAGCGTGTTCCCGCTGGCGACGCCGAACTCGAGCGCCATTCCGCCTGACGGGGCAAGGGAAAGCGCGTACGCGAGTGTCTCTTGTGGACGCGCGAAGTGCTTGGTCCCGGTCAGGTGCTCACGGGCGAAGCGGTTGCTGTCCCGCGCCGCCTCCTGATCACCGGCGTAGATCATGTCGCGGCGGCTGCGGATTTCGAACTCGATGACGCGATCGAAACAGCGATCCCCTTGCCGGATGATCTCCGCGCGCAGTTCCGCGGCGACTCGTTCCAGTTCCTCCGTATAAGGATCATGGAATCGCCTGGCGAGCCGGTGCAGGCCACGGCCGACGGTGCCTCGGGCCGATCGGCCCAGGGTTTTCAGGGCTGAATGGGGTACCAGGTGACGCATTCCGGGACGATACACCAGCACCGTTCGGGTGAACGGGTCCAGAACGCCCGGGGTCGTTTTCGATCATCGACCGCTGCCGGCGGTCTCCCCCGGTCCGTGAAGGCCTCCTTGCCTACCTTGAAGGTCTCGGCAAAGTCGTGTGAGTGGGTGGTGTCGGGATCGCGTCGGCCCGGCGGCCAGGGGCATTCAGTGGACTCGGTGCGACGGGTCGCGAAAGCCACTTTCGAGACGCCCAGTGTCCCGAAAGTGGCT
>NZ_JBHXJK010000162.1:0-16865 GCF_042723255.1 Amycolatopsis thailandensis | reverse complement strand
GTGCCGGCGACCACCGACGAGAGCAGTACCCGGTTGTAGGCGGTGTGCTTCTCCGCGCCGACGACGGTGAGCCGCACGCGGTCACCCTCGGGATCGCGGCGCTGGATCTCGTCCGCGAGCCGCGCGCCCGCCATCCCGTATCCGGCGATGACCACCGACCGGGGGCTCACGCGACGACCTCGGCCGGGGCGAGCGCGACCGCGCACACCTTGAACTCGGGCATCCGGCTGGTCGGGTCGAGCGCCGGGTTGGTCAGCAGGTTCGCCCGCCCTTCACCGGGGAAGTGGAACGGCAGGAACACCAGGTCCGGGCGCAGCGACGGCACGCAGCGGACCCGCGCGACGGTCTCCCCGCGCCGGGACCGCACGACGGCGAGATCTCCCTCGGCCAGTCCCGCCCGCGCCGCGGTGTCGGGATGAACTTCCACGAAAGCCTCCGCCACGACGTCGTTGAGTTCCTTGACCAGCCGGGTCTGCGCCCCGGACTGGTAGTGCTGCAGGACCCGTCCGGTGGTGGCCTGCAAGGGGAATTCGGCGTCGGGCGGCTCGGCCGGGCCGACGTGGTCCACCGGCACGAACCGCGCGCGGCCGTCCGGATGGGCGAATGAGTCGAGGAACATCCGCGGTGTGCCGGGATGCGATTCCGCCGGGACGGGCCAGTACAGCGCCTCGCCGTCGCGGAGCCTGTCGTAGGTGATGCCCGAGTAGTCGGCGATGCCACCCTTGGATGCGCGGCGGAGCTCGGTGAAGACGGTCTCCGCGTCCGTCGGGAACCGGCCGTCGGGCTGGCCGAACCGGCGCGCGAGTTCGGAAAGCACGCAGAGATCGGTCTTCGCGCCGGACGGCGGATCGATCGCCTTGCGCCGCAGGAGGATCCGGCCTTCGAGGTTGGTCATCGTGCCGTCCTCCTCGGCCCATTGGGTGACCGGCAGGACGACGTCGGCCATCGCCGCGGTCTCCGAAAGGACGAGGTCCGAAACGACCAGGAAGTCCAAAGAGGACACTTTCTCCTGGATGCTCCCGGCGCGGGGCGCCGAAACGACGAGGTTGCTGCCGAACACCATCAGCGCGCTCGGCCCGTCTTCGGTGCCGAGCGCTTCCAGCAGCTCGACGGCCGAACGACCCGGTCCCGGCAGGGATTCCGGCGGCACGCCCCAGACCCCGGCGACGTACTCGCGCGCGGCGGGGTCGTCGATCTTGCGGTAGCCGGGCAGCTGATCGGCCTTCTGACCGTGCTCACGCCCGCCTTGTCCGTTGCCCTGCCCGGTCAGGCAGCCGAACCCGGACCCCTTGCGCCCCGGCAGCCCGAGGGCGAGCGAGAGGTTGATCCAGGCGTTGACCATCGCGGTGCCGTTGGCGTGCTGTTCGGTGCCGCGCGCGGTGAGGACGTAGGCGTTGCGGGCGGCGGCGAGCTTGGCGGCGACGCGGCGCTGATCCGCGGCGGAGACGCCGGTGACCTGCTCGACCCGTTCCGGCCACCACGCGGCGACCGACCGCCACAGTTCTTCGAAGCCGTTCGTGCGCTCGTCCACATAGGACTGATCGAGCAGCCCGTCGGCGACGACGGCGTGCAGGATCCCCTGCGCGAGAGCGAGGTCGGTGCCCGGCGCGGGCGCCAGGTGCAGTCCGGCCAGTTCGGCGGTCGGGGTGCGGCGCGGGTCGACGACGATCAGATCCGCGCCGCGCAGGTGCTGGGTGAACGGCGGCATCGTCTCGGCCGGGTTCGCGCCGATGAGCAGGACGGCGTCGGCGTCGGCGAGATCCGTGACCGGGAACGGCATCCCGCGGTCGGCGCCGAAGGCCTTGATCCCGGCGGCGGCCGCCGACGACATGCAGAACCGGCCGTTGTAGTCGATCTGCGAGGTGCCCAGCGCGACGCGGGCGAACTTCCCCAGCAGGTAGGCCTTCTCGTTGGTGAGCCCGCCTCCGCCGAAGACGGCGACAGAGTCGGCGCCCTTCGCGGCCCGGATCTCGGTGAGCCGTCGCGCGACGAGGTCGAGCGCCTGATCCCAGGTCGCGGGCCGGAGTTCGCCGTCGATCCGGATCAGCGGCGTCGTCAGGCGGGAAGGCGAGGTGAGGAGCTCCCCCGACGTCCAGCCCTTCTGGCACAGGCCGCCGGCGTTGACCGGGAAGTCACGCGGGGCGACGCGGGCGCCGTCGAGGCTCATCCCGCACTGCAGGGCGCAGTACGGGCAGTGCGTGTCCACCGCGCGGGTGGGGACAGGGGTGGCGAGCGGCACGGGCACCTCCTCCAGGCGTCGATAGCGCTTGAAGGTAGGTAGGCCGTGTTACCTGGAAACTCCCGAATGTTTCAGGCGTTTGACATTGCCCCCTGCCGATGGACGTCACACCGTGAGGTCCGGCGGGGCTGAAGGGGACTTTCCCCGCATGCGACGCGGTGAAAGCTCCCTTCACCGCGTGCCATGCGGCGATGGGCCCCTTCAGCCCACTATTCACCATGTGTATAGACTGTGTGTATAGTCGCCCGCATGTCCATCGGGAACACCTTGCTCGGCCTGCTCGAAGCGGGCCCCAAGCACGGCTACGACCTCAAACAGCTCTACGACAAGCAGTTCCGCCAGGATCGGCCGCTGCACTACGGGCAGGTCTACTCGACGCTGAACCGGCTCCTGAAGAACGGGCTCGTCGAGGAGAACGGCGTCGAAGCGGGCGGCGGTCCGGACCGGAAGCGGTACGCGATCACCGAAGCCGGCGTCACCAACGTCGAGGAATGGCTGAAAAGTCCGGAAAGTCCCTCGGTCTACCTGCAGAACACGCTCTACACCAAGGTCGTGCTCGCGCTCCTGTCCGGCCGCGGCGCCCAGGATCTGCTCGACACCCAGCGCGCTTCCCACCTCCGCGCCATGCGTGAGCTCACCGCCCGCAAGACCGACGGCGACCTCGCCGACCAGCTGATCTGCGATCACGCGCTCTTCCACCTGGAAGCGGATCTGCGCTGGCTGGAACTCACCGCCGCCCGGCTCGACGATCTCGCGCGGCAACTGACGCGCTGACCTGGGGACCACAAAGTGGAAACACCGTTGTTACAAGGCTCGGGCCTGCACAAGGCCTTCGGCCCCGATCAGGCACTCGCCGGGGCAGGGCTGACGCTCGAAGCCGGCGAGATCGTCGCGATCATGGGCCCGTCGGGCTCCGGCAAATCGACCCTGCTGCACTGCCTGTCCGGCATCGTGCGGCCCGACGGAGGTCAGGTGCTGTTCCGCGGCCGCGACCTCGCGACCATGCACGACGCCGAACGCAGTGCCCTGCGGCGTACCGAGTTCGGCTTCGTCTTCCAGTTCGGGCAGCTCGTTCCGGAACTGACCTGCTTGGAGAACGTCGCGCTGCCACTGCGGTTGGGCGGCATCAAGCGCCGCCCCGCCGAGCGGCTCGCGCGGGACTGGCTCGACAGGCTGGAAGTCGGCGACTCGGACGACAGCATGCCCGGCCGGATTTCGGGCGGGGAGAGCCAACGGGTCGCCATGGCCAGGGCGCTGATCACCGAACCGTCGGTGATCTTCGCCGACGAACCCACAGGCGCGCTGGACACGCTCAGCGGCGAACTCGTCATGCGCCTGCTTTCCGAGACGGCGAAGCAGACGAACGCCGCCGTCGTCCTGGTCACCCACGAGCCGCGGGTGGCCGCCTACTCAGACCGGGAGATCATCGTGCGAGACGGCCGGACACGTGAACCCGTGGTGACCCGATGACCGCACGCGAAGACCTGTTACTGGGGTTCCGGCTGGCCGTCGGGGGCGGCCGGGGCTCGATCGTCAGGCTCGTCCTGAGCGCCGTCGGCATCGGGCTCGCGGTGGCGATCCTGCTGGCCGGCGCCTCCGCGGGCACCATCAAGGAGAACCGGGACCAGCGGACGTTCGCTTCTTCCGTGCGGAGCGAGCCGATCCCGGGGGTCGACCCGCTGACCTACGGCGCGGTGACGACCGACTTCCGCGGTCAGGCGATCTCGCTCGTCCACCTGCGGCCCTCGGGGCCGAATTCGCCGATCCCGCCGGGCGTGGACCGGCTGCCCGCCCCGGGTGAGGCCTTCCTTTCGCCGAAGCTGGACGAACTCGTCGCGTCCGACACCAGTGGCCTGCTGCGGTCACGGCTGCCCGGCAAGCAGGTCGGGGTCATCGCCGCGGAGACCGTGCTCAATCCGAACGACCTGGTCGCCTACGTCGGCTCGGACACGGTGCGGGAGGCGCCCATGGCCTATGGCTTCGGCGCGAAACCCGGCTACGACAAGGTGCTCGAACAGGGAGTCCTGGCGCTGCTGCTGATCGGGCTCTTCGTCCTGCTCACGCCGGTGTTCATCTTCATCGGGGCGATCTCCCGGCTCGGCGGCGCCACCCGGGACCGGCGGCTCGCCGCGTTGCGGCTGGCGGGCTCGTCCGCCCGGCAGCTGCGCCGGATCACCGCGGCGGAATCGCTCGTGGGCGCCGTGGCCGGGCTCGTCGTCGGCGCCGCGTTGTTCCTGCTCTTCCGCGGCGCGGTGACGAACTTCCAGGTGTTCCGCTTCGGGCTCTACCCGAAGGACCTCACGCCGTCGTGGCCGCTGGTGGTGCTGATCGTGCTGCTCATTCCCGCGCTGACCGTGCTGACGGCGTGGTTCGCCCAGCGGCACGCGGTCGTCGAACCGCTCGGCGTCGTCCGGGAGACCGCGCCGCCGAAGCGGCGGTTGTGGTGGCGGCTGCTGCCGATCCTCGCCGGAATCGCTTTGGTGCTCCCGGACTTCGGCATGGCGAGCGAATCCGGCCGCTGGGCGCTGATCGCCGGGGCGGTCCTGCTGATGCTCGGGATCCCGGTGCTGCTGCCGTGGCTGCTGGAACGCGTCGTGTCCCGGATCAAGGGCGGGTCACCGTCGTTCCAGCTCGCGATCCGGCGCCTGCGTAGCGACAGCGGGACCCCGTCGCGGGTGGTCGCGGGCCTCTGCGTGGTGCTCGCCGGGGCGATCGGGTTGCAGAGCCTGATGGCGGGACAGGCGGCGCTGGGCGCCTACCAGGACACGACGGACGGCCGGACGTTCGTCAACGCGGAGGGCCCGGTGGCGGACAAGGCGATCGCCGCGGTGCGCGCGGTGCCGGGCGCGGCCGATTTCCAGGCCATGCGCTCGATGTTCGTCACCATGGACGGCGCGCTCTCGTCGTTCGCCATCGCCGACTGTCCCACGATCGAAGCGTCGGCGGGAGTGACGGGCTGCAAGGACGGCGACGTGTTCGCCGCGGCGCCGTCGTTCCACAAAGGACAGTTGCTGACGCTCACCGGCAACGACAAGCGGGAACAGCCCTGGACCGTGCCGGTGACGCCACGGCCGCTCGAGGGAAAACCGTCGGGTATGGCCGAATTCCAGGGGGTGCGCGTGTTCGCGACGCCGTCCGCGATGGCGGGCGTCGATCTGACCGCCGCCTCGGTCACGGTCAGCCTGCGTGACGGGGCCGCGAATCCGGACTTCGTCGAACTGGTGCGGAATTCGGTCGCCCCGTTCGGCTGGGACGCCAACGTCGCCGCGTACAACGACAAGCGGATCACCGACGAGGCCCGGATGTTCGGGGACGCGCGGAACATCCTGTTCGGCGGCGCGCTGTTGGTCCTGCTGCTGGCCGGGGTGAGCCTGCTCGTGCTCGCGCAGGAACAGGTCCGCGAACGACGGCGGGCCCTCGGCGCGCTGTCCGCCACCGGTGTTCCGGTCCGGGTGATCCTGCGGTCCCTGGTGTGGCAGAACGGGATCCCGCTGCTGCTGGGGATCGTGATCGCGACGGCGACCGGGATCGGCATCGCCGCGGTGGGCAAGCGGATGTTCTGGCGATCGCTGTACATCGACTGGGCCGCGGTCGGGGTGCTCGCCGCGGCGGCGATCGTGATGGTGCTGCTGGTGACGGCGGCGACGCTGCCGTCCGTGCGCTCGGCAGCGAAGACGGAGAGCCTGCGCACCGAGTGAGCCGTCCGTGAAGGCCTCCTTCTTAGGGGAGGGAGGCCTTCACGGACTCACAGCACAGCGCTGACGTCGCGGGCGGCGGCGCGAAGCCCGTCGTGGGCCGCTCGCGTCGACCGCGGGTCGAGAGCGTTGGCGGCCAGACGGAATAGGACCGCTCGCAGCAGAAGCTGGGGCCACTCGGGCAGATGCGCCCAGCGGTCGAGAAGATCGATGGTGGCGCCGCCCCAGGCCAGCGCGTCGACCGCGACGATCGCGGCGCCCCACTCCCCAGGCCGGTAGTACGGCACGAAATCGACGATGCCGGGGGCTTCGGCGCCGTCGAAGAGCACCCCGGCGAGCAGCTCCCCGTGGACGACCTGGTCCGGCAGTTTGACCGGTCTTCGGGAGCCCGCCAGCACCTCGAACCAGCGGCCGCCCTTGTTCTCGTCGAGGGACATGTCCGCCTCGCCCCAGGCGAGTTTGTCGGCCAGCGCCTCGAGATCGGTGCGCCGTCCCAGGAAATCCGGCCGCGGCAGCCCCGCCGTCGACCGGTGCAGTTTGACCGCCGCGTGCACGACCTCGTCGTAGCGGTGCTCGGCCGTACCGGACACGAACCGGTTCGCCGACCAGCCGCCGACCACCCAGCGGCCGTCGCTGGACCGGACCGGCTTCGCGACCCGCAGTCCCGGCTCGTCGACGGCTTCCAGCGCCCGGGCCGTCCACAAGGTCCGCGACTTGTCCTCGACCGGCTTGAGCACGAGATCGGCGTAGCGCCAGGCTGTGGTGCCGGGCATCGGCTCCGCGTCACCGTCACGTCCGCCGAACGCCGAACAGACGTGTTCCGGAGGGCTCTCAAGGGTGGCACGCACGGCTGGGCACGTTACCCCGTCTTCCGTGCCACGAACGAGAAGACGCGCTGGTCATCGAGTAGCGATACTCAAGACACAATCACGCCTGACCAGCCGTTCTTCCGCCGCGCTTCCCCGACCGGCTCCGGGCTGGTCCGTGAAGGCCTCCTTGAGGGACCCAGGGTCCGTGAAGGCCTCCTTCACTACCTTCAGGGTAGGCAAGGAGGCCTTCACGGCCCCTCGACGCGCGAAATATCCCTTTTGGGCTTTTAGCCTTGAGGTGCGCTTGCAATGAAAGACTCTTTCCTTGCAAATTTGGCAAGGAAAGAGCCTTTCATTGCATCAGCGACCAGGAGCCCAAACGCCCGGGAGAGCAAGGGACCTTTGCTAGCGTTCGTTAGCACACTAACTAACGACAGCAAAGGTCCCTTGCTCTCTTCCCGCAGGTCAGCGACCCCCAAGCCTCAGTACGTCGGCAGGCTCTGGTCGATCTGCCGCGCCCAAGCCAGCACGCCGCCACCGAGGTGGGTCGCGTCCTTGAACCCGGCCTGGTGCAGCGCCGCGAGCGCCTCCGCCGAACGCGCGCCCGACTTGCAGTGCAGCACGATCGGCTTGTCCTGCGGCAGTTCCGCCAGCGCCTCGCCCGAGAGGATCCGGTCCTTCGGGATCAGCGTCGCGCCCTTGATGTTGACGATCTCGTACTCGTGCGGCTCACGGACGTCGATGAGGGCGAAGTTGTCGCCGTTGTCGAACTTGGCCTTGAGCTCCGCCGGAGTGAGCGTGCTGCCCGCGGCGGCCGAAGCGGCTTCGTCGGACACGACGCCGCAGAAGGCTTCGTAGTCGATGAGCCCGGTGATCTTCGGGGTCTCCGGATCCTTCCGGATCTTGACCTCGCGGTACTTCATCTCCAGCGCGTCGTAGCTGACGAGCCTGCCCAACAGCGGCTCACCGATGCCGGTGATCAGCTTGATCGCCTCGTTGACCATGATCGAACCGATCGACGCGCACAGCACGCCCAGCACGCCGCCCTCGGCGCACGACGGGACCATGCCGGGCGGCGGCGGCTCGGGGTAGAGGTCGCGGTAGTTGAGGCCCTTGCCGTTCGGCGCGTCCTCCCAGAACACGCTCGCCTGCCCCTCGAACCGGTAGATCGAGCCCCACACGTAGGGCTTCCCGGTGAGCACGGCGGCGTCGTTGACCAGGTAGCGCGTCGCGAAGTTGTCGGTGCCGTCGAGGATCAGGTCGTACTGCTCGAACAGCTCCAGCGCGTTCGACGACTCCAGCCGGTCGGTGTGCAGGTGCACCTTCACGAAGGGGTTGATCTCGGCGATGGTCTCCTGCGCCGACGCGGCCTTGAGCTTGCCGATGTCGGACTGGCCGTGGATGACCTGGCGGTGCAGGTTCGATTCGTCGACCTCGTCGAAGTCGACGATGCCGAGCGTGCCGACCCCGGCCGCGGCCAGGTACAGCAGCGCCGGGCTGCCGAGGCCACCGGCGCCGATGACCAGCACCTTGGCGTTCTTCAACCGCTTCTGCCCGGTCACCCCGACGTCCGGGATGATCAGGTGACGGCTGTACCGGGCCACCTCTTCCTTGGTGAGCTCGGCGGCCGGCTCGACGAGCGGCGGCAGCGTGCCTGACATCGGGTCCTCCATCTCGCGTGGATCGCGGGTCGCATCCCAGTATCTACAACACGAGAAGGCGGAAACGACTTCCCCTGTTTCAAATCCTGGGATATTCCAGCACGTGAGACGGCGAAGGCTAAGGTGTCTGATTCGGCCAGGAGCCCGGCTTGCAGACGAGGCCGTCCGCGGGCACTCTGCCGCGGTCGCCACCGGGGAGATTGTTCAGCTGTGCCACGAAGTCGTTGGAGACGCCGAACGTCTGCTGCATCATCACCGGCGCGATCCCGCCGTTCACCTTGCAGCCCACGTGCTTTCCGCCCAGGGCGTGCCCGACCTCGTGGTTGATGGCGTACTGGCGATACCCGGTCATGTCGCTCTCGAAGGCCATCGCCCCCCGCACCCAGCGGGCGAGGTTGATCACCACGCGCTTGTCGAAGCTCGACCGGTAGCACGACGTCTCGTAGGTGATCTGGAACATGCAGACGTCCGCGCGGTGCGTCGTGTTGGGTGTGGTGAGACTCACCCGGAAGGTGGGGTTCGGGAAACTCGCGTCGACACGCTGGAGCGCCTTCTTGCCGTCCCACGTCCAGCTCTTGGGATTGGACAGGGTGGCCTCCACCATCGAGGCGAAGCTGTCGTCACCGCCGTAGCTGGCCGAGTCGATTCCGTCCTCGACCTCGATGGTGTACGTGTACAGCTGTCCCGTGCCGACCTTCTCGCCCTTGCCCGGCACCACGTGATAGGTGCCCTGACCGGACTCGGTGAAGACGCCGCCCTTGGGCAGGTCGGCGGTCGGGATCTTGAGGTCGACCGGTTTGGCCGGGTTCTCCGGGAGGACGTCGCCACTGCCGTCGACACCGGTGCCGCTCTCCCCGCCATCACCACCCGAGCTGTCGGACGAAGCGAGACTCGTGCCGTCGGAGGCGATCGGCTCGGCCGGACCGGTGGCGGTGTTGAACACGACCAGCGCGGTGATCACCACGAGGATCGGCAGTGCGTACACGCGCCAGCCGTAGGTCTTGGCGAAGTGGCCGATGCCGCCCTTGCTCTTGCGCTTGGCGGCCTTGCCCTTCGCGGCGCCGGGCTCGTGCGGCTTCCAGGACGCGCTGAGCGGCTGGGCGCTGGTCCGGCGACCGCCCGGGCGGTAACGGTCCTCGTCGAGCCGCTGCGAGGGCGGCGGTGTCGGACGGTACTGACCGGTGCGCGGGACCTCCGAGGTCCGGGGCTGAGCGCGCGACGGACGGCGGGCGGATGCGGAGTACTGAGACCGCCGACCTTCGCCCTGCGCGCCTTGCTTAACCCGATCCACGCGCACCAGGGTGCCATAACCGAACTGTGATGTTGTGAGCGACCGGCGCTTCGCGCGGCGTGTCTCGCCCACCCGAATGGGCTACCAGGTGTCCGTTTCGACCGCTTCCCACATGCCTAAAACGGCCTTCGCTACGACATTCGGGCGTTCCATCTGCGCCACATGGCCGGTTCGGGGGAGAACGAGCAACCGGGCGTGCGGAATCAGCCGAGCGGTCCGCTCCGCGCGCCGGACGGAGATCACCCGGTCGTGCTGCCCCCACACGACGAGCGTCGGCGTGGCGACCGTCGGCGCGACGGCCCACAGCGACGCGGGCCCGCGCGCGGACCACGTCCGGAAGATGCCGAACGTGCTGCGGGCCAGCGCGGGGGCGGCCCAGGCGAACTCGGCACGGGCGCTGTGCTCCTGTTCGAGCTCGTCCAGCCTGCTTTCGGCGAAGCGGGCCGGGTCGGCGAAGCACAGCTTGATGACCTGCATGGCGCGTTCGCGCGGGCCGAGCGCGGCCAGTTGACGGCGCACCCGCGGGCCGATCAACGGCAGGTAGGCGAACGCCATTCGCGGGTCGGACAGCCGCTTCATGCTGGGCCGGAGGTCCGGCATCGCGGGAGAGATCAGCGTCAGTGTCTTCACCAGCTCCGGACGGCGGGCCGCGACGAGCAGCGCGACCGCTCCGCCCATCGAGTTGCCGAGCAGGTGTACGGGCCCGGTTTCGAGGCTCTCGATGTGGTTCGCGACCACTTCGGCGTGCGCGTCGAGGCTGAAGTCGAAGTCGTCGGCCGGCTCCGAATAGCCGAAGCCCGGCAAATCGACCGAAGTGCCGCCCGCTTCGGGCGCCAGCAGCGCGGCGAGGTCGGTCCAGTTCGTGGACGAGCCGCCGAGCCCATGGACGTAGACCGCCGTCTCCGGGCCGCCCGGCGTCCGGCGGATGTGCAATTTCACCCCGCCGACACCTATTGTTTCCCCGGGCCAAGGTGGCGGCGCGGGGTCCAGCGACGGCATCGACCTGCGCGACAGCGGCACGTGGGTCAGCGGCGGACGACCCCGGGCGGCACGGGAAACTGGAGAAGGCACAGTGCCAAGGATGCCCGACCCTTGGCGGTCCGGCCGTACCGGCGAGTAATCTTGAGCTCACTTCACGCGGCGGTGACCCCGCCCCGCGGAGCCCGCTCGACTGCGCTGATGAGTCAGGCTGACGCGTTCTCGGCGGAGACGAGTGCCTCGAACTGGAGGAACGATGACAGAAATGGCGCGACTGGCCCGCGGAGTCCGGCTGCCCAGGACGGAACGCCGCGCCCAGCTGCTGGCCGCCGCGCAGCGCGTGTTCGCCGCGAACGGCTACCACGCCGCCGCGATGGACGAGATCGCCGAGGAGGCCGGTGTCAGCAAACCGGTCCTCTACCAGCACTTCCCCGGCAAGCTCGACCTCTACATCGCGCTGCTGGAGAGCCACGTCGACGAACTGGTGCGACGGGTCAAGGAGGCGCTCGACTCCACGACGGACAACAAGCAGCGCGTCCCGGCGACCGTCGGCGCGTTCTTCGACTTCGTCAACAACGACGCCGGCGCGTTCCGCATGGTCTTCGAGTCCGACCTGCGCGGCGAGCCCGCCGTGCAGGAGGCGGTGGACCGGGCGACGTCGGCCAGTGTCGACGCGATCACCGAGACCATCACCGCCGACGCGGGCCTCGACGAGGACAAGGCCCGGCTGCTCGCCGTCGGCCTCGTGGGCCTCTCGCAGGTCAGCGCGCGGTTCTGGCTGGCGCACCACAAGTCGATGAGCCGCGAAGAGGCCGTCGCCCTCACCGCCAACCTCGCCTGGCGAGGCATCGGCGGCGGCTTCCCGCTCCAGCACTGATCCCTGCGTTTCGTCCTCTGAATGCGGTCCTTGCGCATGCAACTACCGCATTCAGAGGACGAAGTGCGTGGGGTTACTGGGGCAGCAGCTTCTTGATCCGGTCCGCGGCGGCCTGGGCGTCGGCGACGACCTTCGCGGTGTCGATGCCGACAACGCGCCCTTCGCGCTTGAGAGCGCGGCCGTCGACGAAGACCCACGAGACGTTCGCGGGCTGGGTGTTGAAGACCAGCTGATTCACCCAGTCCACCTTCGGCGCGAAGTTGACCGCCTGGGCGTCGACCAGCTGGAGGTCCGCCCGCTTGCCCGGCGTGAGCGACCCGATCTCCTTGTCCATCCCGAGCGCTTCCGCGCCGCCGAGCGTCGCCATGCGCAGGACGTCGGCCGTGGTCGGGTAGACGGCCGGATCCGTCGCGATCGCCCGCTGGAGGCCGACGGCCGCGCGCATCACGTTGAACATGTCGCTCGTGTCGTTGGTGCCGCCGTCGAGCCCGAGCCCGACCTTCATCGCCCGCTTCTTCATCTCCGGCAGCCTGATCACGCCGGACGCGAGCCGCATGTTCGACAGCGGGTTGTGCGCCACGCTGACCCCGGCGGCCGCGAGTTCGTCGAGATCGGCGTCGGTGGCCTGGATGACGTGGTTCGCCACCAGCCCTGGGTGCAGCGCGCCGGCCCGCCGGAGCGCGTCCATCTGCCCCGCGGTCAGATCGGCCTTCGATTCGAGCAGGTGCACGTTCAGCGAGACACCGAGCTCGCGCGCGAGCTTCTCCGACGCCTCGACACTCGGGAAGTTGCCGGTGGACGGATGCGTGCCGATCTGGAGGCGCGCCAGCGGATTCGGGTCGATGACCTCCCGCTTCACCCGGCGGATCTCGTTTTGCAGCGCCGTATCGGTGGTTCCGTTGTAGGAGTAGAGGAAACGCAGTTTCGACTCGCCGAGCGCGCGGAGGCCGCCCTTGGCGAAGTCGGTGTTGAACGCGTGCGACCAGTCGGTGACCGTGGTGATGCCCGTGGAGACGACGTCGGCGGCCGCGAGCTTCGTCCCCGCGTACGCGTCCGCGTCGGTCACCGGCGCCCGGTACAGCGGGATGACGCATTTGCCGAGCCAGCCGATGAGTTCCTTGTCGGCCGCGCAGCCGCGGATGAGCGACTGCCACAGGTGGTTGTGCAGGTCGACGAACCCGGGCAGGACGATCTTGCCGCGCCCGTCGACGACTTTCGCCGAGCCCGCGTCGAGGTCCTTGCCGACCTGTTTGATCTTGGTGCCTTCCAGCACGACGTCGGCGTCGGCGAGGGCGCCGAGCGGTCCTTCGCCGAGGCTGGGGTCCATCGTGAGCACCATCGAGGCGTCACGGATGACGACGCGGCCGGCACCGGTGAATTCCGCCTCGCTCCCGGCTTCGGTGTTCCCGCCGCCGAGACCGCCGAGCAGGGCGGCGCCGAGGCCGACGGCGAGCGTGAGGCTGAAGACGGACAGGACGGATCTGCGCTGTTTCATCGTTTCAACTCCCCAGTCGAAAGCAGCGTTGCAAGATCACGCTAGCGCCTCCGGGGAGAGCAAGGGACCTTTGCTATCGCTTTCGGCCATCCAGCGGAAGCCTGCCCGACCCGGTTTCGGTTTGAATCGGGCGACCGCGTTGCCGATCCGCGAGGAGTAGCCCATGCCCCACATCGCGCTCGACGAGAACCTGCCCGGCATCTCCGCGTTGTTCGCCTACCGGCCGGAGACGGCGGCGCCGCTCAAGCAACTCGCCGAAGTCCTGCTTCGCGGCCCGAGCAGCCTCAGCGTGGGTGAACGCGAGCTGATCAGCGCGGTCGTCTCGCGCGGCAACGACTGCACGTTCTGCTCACGCAGTCATGCCGCCATCGCCGCCGAAGCACTCGAAGGCGGCATGCCGGTCGTCGAGGCCGCTTGGGCGGACGTCGACGGCGCCCCCGTGTCGGCGAAGGTGAAGGCGCTCCTGCACGTCGCGCTCGCCGTCCGCGAAGGCGGGAAATCAGTGGGCGAAGACCTGATCGCCGTCGCCCGCGCCGAGGGCGCGACGGACGTCGAAATCCACGACACGGTCCTGATCGCGGCCGCGTTCTGCATGTTCAACCGGTACGTCGACGGGCTGGCCACCATCGCGCCGGAGGACCAGGAGGCTTACCAAGGGATGGGCGCCAGGCTCCTCCAAGAGGGCTACACCCGCCTCTGAACGGAGCAGGGGACCTTTGCTTACGTCGGTTAGTGCACTAACGAACGTGAGCAAAGGTCCCTTGCTCCCTCTTCAGACCCTCGCGGCGCGGCGGACGAGGGCGGCAATACGGTCTGAGACTTCCTGCGCCCGTTCCTGCGGAAGCATGTGCCCTGCTCCCGGATAGCGCACGAATTCGGCCTCCGGCAGCGCGTCGGCGATGACCTTGGCGTGCGGGGTCGGGCAGAGCCGGTCTCGCTCCCCCGACAGCACGATCACCGGCTTCCCCTGCAACGCGGCCAGCGTGACGCGGCAGTCGTGCCGCGAGATCGCGTCCTGGAATCCGGCGACGCTCGCCGGATGCGCGCACAGCAGCTGCTCGGCGACCGAGTCCACATCGGCCCGCCGAGGACGCCGCCCGAAGACGAGCAGCCGCGCGCCGGGGCGCACCACGGACAGCGGCAACGGCAAGGCGTCCCGGCGGTTCTTCGCGAGCAGCTTCGCGAGCCTCCGTTCGAACCTCGCCGCGCCACTGCCCGCGATCCCCGGCAAGCCGAGGGTGATCCGGTCCATCTCACCGGAAGATGTGGCGACGAACGCGACCCCTGCGACGCGCCGGGCCACGAGTTCGGGGTGCCTGCGGGACAGTTCCATGATCGTCATGCCGCCCATGGAGTGACCGGCGAGCACGAGCGGCCCGTTCGGGACGCGCTCCTGAATCAGCTCCGCGAGATCGTCGGCGAGGGTCGCGATCGTGGCCGTGCCCGGTTTCGCCGGCGCGGAGCCGCCGTGACCGCGCAGGTCGTAGCGCAGAGTCCGGACGGAATCGCCGAGCCGCGACGTCACGCCGTCCCAGGTCCGGTGGTCCTGGGTCCAGCCGTGCACGAGGACCAGCGTGAGCTCGGAGTCGGCGGGACCGCTCGTCTCGACGTGCAGGGCGGTGCCGTCGGCGGTCACGAAGCGGTGCTCGCGCGACGGATCCCAGGAGACGGTGCCGCGCTGCTTGACGCCCCTCATCGCTTCCCCGGCAGCAGGAAGGACTTGCGCCAGAAGTACATGCCGGGTTTGCCGACCAGACCGGATTCCTGGAGGAACGGCATGATCTTCTCGCCCGCCCAGCGCACGCTCTCCTGCCAGTTCGGGTTGTTCATCGCGGCTTCGACGCCGTCACGCGGCCGGATGCCGACTGCCTTGTAGACGCGCGGGTTGATGAACGCCCGGGTCACGAAGTACGAGATCAGCGCGATGATGAACTGCTGATAGATGATCTCCTTCTTCGTCAGCTTCGCCATCCCGCGAGTGACCTCTTCGCGGGCGAAAGTGACGTGCCGGGCTTCTTCGAGAACGTGGATCCGGTTGACCATGCGCACCAGCGGCTGGATGTCCGGGTCGTTCATCTGCTCGCGCTGAAGCCGGTCGAGGACCTCTTCGGCGACGAGGATCGCGCCGTAACGCGCGGGGCCGTAGCTGATCGACGGCATCAGTTTCGCCAGCCGCCGCAGCCACGGCACGGGCCCGTAGGACGGGCAGCCGATCCGCGAAGCCATCCGCGCGAACATCGTCGAGTGACGGCATTCGTCCGCGATCTCGGTCAGCGCGTACTGCGCGTGCGAACTGGTCGGGTCCTCGTCGTAGACCTCTTTGAGCAGCATCTGCATCAGGAGGATTTCGAACCACAGCCCGGTCGTGGCGACACTCGCGACCTCGTGCTTGCCCAGTTCGATGCGCTGCTCTTCCGACAGCGAGTCCCATAACTTCGTGCCGTAGAGCGAAGAACGGTGTGCCGGGATGTAGCGCTTCCCGTCCACGAGCGGAGCGTTCCAGTCGATGTCGACGTCGGGGTCGTAGAACTTGTTGGCGGAAGACTTCAGCAGCCGCTCGGCCGTCTTCTCCCGGTCTGTCTCTTTCAGCGCCCGCGTCATTGCCGACACACCCCTATCTGTAACTCGTGGTAACAGTTACCTCTGGTAGCATGACTTGGGTGATCGAACGTGTCAAGCGCAACAGCAAGCAGTCGAGCAAGCACCCCACGGCGGGTGAGGCCGACACGGGTGACGCCCGTCGCGACCGCTGGCGCAAGCACCGGATCGCGCGCCGCGCCGAGTTCGTCGAGGCCGCACTCCGCGCCCTCGACACCCACGGCCCGGACCTCGGCATGGAAGACGTCGCCGCCGAAGCGGGCGTCACGAAACCCGTGCTGTACAGGCACTTCGACGACAAGGCGGATCTGTACGTCGCGCTCGGGCAGCGCGGCACGGAGATCCTCTTCCAGCGGCTGATCCCGGCGATCAACTCCGAACTGGCGCCGGTCCCCCGGATCCGGATGGCGCTCGACTCGTTCTTCAGCGTCATCGAGGAGCACCCCAACCTTTACCGCTTGCTCGCGCGCGGCGGACTGCAGGAGAAGGTGCTCGTCAAGTCCGACGTCGTCGCCGAGGACAAGGAACTGATCGCCACCGCGCTGACCGCGCTGCTCGGCGACTACATGCGGATGTTCAACATGGATTCCGGCGCCGCCGAACCGTGGGCGCACGGCATCGTCGGCATGGTGCAGAGCACCGGCGAATGGTGGCTGGACCGGCGCTCGATGGGCCGCGACAGCGTCGTCGAATACCTGACGCAGATCATCTGGGCCGCGATCGACGGCCTCTCCCGGCAGCAGGGCATCGTCATCGACCCGAATCTGCCGCTCGAAGAGAACAAGGTCGTCCAGATGCGGAAGACCGAGGAAAAGCAGGTGGAGGGGCAATGAGCGAGCACGACGAAGACGGCTACGCCGGCGAAGCGGTCCTCGTGATCGACGGAGCCGAGATCGCGGCCACGGTCGACCTGCGGGGCTACTTCCAGCCCATCGACGGGTACTACCGCTGGTACGGCCGCGTGGCGACCAACGAGCAGGTGTCCGCGGCAGCCGGTGGCAAGAAGACCGCCGTCGAGATCCGCGCGGGCGAGTACAGCGCGAAGGGCGAACTCTCCGACCCGGACCCGTGGGACCGCTACCGCATCATGGGCACCAGCACGCCTCCGTTCCACGTGCCGACCAGCCTCGAAGAGCTGAACGAACTCAACGCCTGACACCTCTCTCCGGCGCCTCCAAAGTCCGTGAAGGCCTCCTTGAGGGACCCTGGGTCCCTCAAGGAG